>DATMJU010000675.1:0-16618 GCA_035553795.1 Vicinamibacterales bacterium | reverse complement strand
GTACGCAAGCACCAGCCCAAGCGCGCCTCCGCCGATGCCGAGCATCAGGCTCTCGACCAGGAGCGAGCGGACCAGCGCGATCGCGTCAATGGATCCGTCGATCGGCGTGCCGTTGCTCAACCAGACCCGTCTCGATCTGCCCGTCGTAAGCTTCGCCTTCGCAGTGGCCATGCTTGCGGCCGTTGTGTTCGGGACCCTGCCTGCGTGGCAGGCCTCGTCGATCGGTGAAGTCTTGAGCCGGATTCGCGAAGAGGGCGGCAGCACGACCAGCGATCCGAAGCGGCAGCGCATGCGCAGCCTGCTGATCGTTGCGGAAACGACGCTGGCCGTGGTGCTGATGGTGGGCGCAGGCTTGCTCGCGCGCAGCTTCGACCGCCTGCTTTCGGTGGACCTCGGGTTTTCCGCAAACGCGGTGCAGACGTTCGGCGTGTCGCTGCCGGAATCGAAGTACACCACGCCTCCGCAGCGCCAGGCATTCATCGAGTTACTTATGTCGCGCGCGGCGATGCATCCCAACGTCGAGTCGGCCGGGGCGGTGTTCGGGCTGCCCCTGTCGAACTTCCGCTACGGCATCTCGACCAGCACGCGTGACGGCGTGACGCTGTCGGACGAGGAGCAGGATCGGCTCACGCTCCAGGTGCGGTTGATCACGCCCGACTACTTCAAGACGATGGGGATCCCGGTGGTGCGGGGACGCGGCGTGACGGCATCCGATCGACTGGGCTCAGAGCTCGTGGTGTTGCTGAACCAGCCGGCTGCCGACCGGATCTGGCCGGGGCAGGACGCACTCGGGCACTCGCTCGAACTCGGCACTCGCATGGGACAGGGCGGTGCGCGGGCTGGCGGCAGGGTGGTTGGCATTGCCGGTGATGTGCGCGAGCACGGGCCCGCTGCGCCGGTCGCGCCGACCATCTATCTCGCGCACGCGCAGTTCCCCGACGATTCGATGACCATCGTCGCGAAGGCCCGCAACGGCGACCCGGCGTCGCTGGTGGAGCCAATGCGAGCGCTGCTCCAGGAGCTGGATGCGGACGTGCCGATGTTCGCCGTGCGATCGATGGAGCAGGTGTCGGCGATTGCGGTCGCGCAGCCACGCTTGTACCTCGTCTTGATCGCGTCCTTCGCGGGAACGGCGATGTTACTGTCCGCGATTGGCCTGTATGGCGTGCTGGTTTACGCCGTCGGCCAGCGCACGCGCGAGATCGGCATCCGCCTCGCACTCGGCGCGAAACGTAGCGAGGTGCTTCGCATGGTGATTGCGCAGGCCGGTCGACTCGCGATCTCGGGCATCGCGATCGGGCTCGCCCTCGCAGTGGTCGCGAGCCGCGCCTTGCGATCGCAGCTATTCGAGATCGCTCCGACCGACGTCGTCACCTACGCCGTGGTTGGCGCGGGCCTGCTCGTGGTCGCGCTGGTCGCCAGCTGGATCCCGGCGCGTCGCGCCGCGCGCATTGATCCGTTGGTCGCGCTCCGCCATGATTAGCGGATGAGCGATCTTCTCGCCGGGTTTGACTGGACCACTCCGTTCATTGCCGACGCCTGCTTCCAACTGACATTGCCAGTTCGCGTCGGGCCGCTCGGCCTGGCGCCGAACATCCGCGGCGCGAAGGTGGCTGGCCCCGCCCGCCCGGCGCGGCATGCCGGGAGTACCGACGTCTTCCTCGAAGCCATCGCCATGTCACACAAGGGCGACGTGCTCGTCATCGACAACGGCGGGCGCACCGATGAAGGCTGCATCGGCGACCTCGTGGTTGGCGAGGCCTTCATGAGCGGCCTGGCCGGGACGATTTGCTGGGGCGCTCACCGGGACACCACTGCGATCCTGGCGTTCGGCGCCAAGGTGTGGAGCCTGGGCACGTGTCCCAATGGTCCGCTCGAGCTACGCCGGCGCGGGGAGACCGCGCTTCTCGCCGCTAATCTCGGCAAGGTCACCGTCACGGGTGAGGACTTCGTGTTCGCCGATGACGACGGCGTGGTCGTTGTGGCCACGCAGGATCTCGAGCAAATCATCGCAACGGCAAGAGACATTGCCGATCGGGAAGGCGCGCAGGCGGTCCGGTTGATGAAGGGGGAGTTGCTCCGCACCCAGCTCGATCTCGAACAATATGTCTCGAAGCGGAACGCGGACCCGGCATTTACGTTCCGCGATCACCTGAAGTCGTTCGGAGGCGCAATCGAGATTTAGGTGAGTTTCGGGTGCAAAGTTTCATACAATCCCTTCACCCTTGACCCGCCAGTACTGCCACATCGGCACTCGAACCATCGCGTATCTGGATTCGGCGCCCAAGCACAGCGAATTGAAAGTGCTGGTGTTGCTGCATGCGTTCCCGATCGGCGCCAACCTCTGGGAGCCGCAGATGCGCGCCATCCCCAAGGGCTGGCGGCTGATCACGCCAGACCTCCGCGGATTTGGTGGCAGCACCGAGCTGGATTCGCTCGCGGCCCTGTCGATGGGCGACTACGCCGACGATGTGAGCGATCTGCTCGACGAGCTGGGCGTGACGCGTGCCGTGATCGGCGGATGCTCGATGGGCGGCTACGCGGCCCTCGCGCTTTACCAGTCGAAGCCGGAGATCTTCGAAGCGCTGGTGCTCGCCAACACGCGCGCCGGCGCTGATTCGCCGGAGTCGCGAGCCAATCGCCGCAGCATGCTGGCGCTCGTCGATCGCGAAGGGCCATCAGGCGTCGCCCGCGAGATGATGCCCAAGATGCTTGGCCAGACCACGAAGGACACCAACGCGGCGGCAGAGGCCACGGTCCGCCGGCTCATCAAGCAGCAGTCACCGGCCGGCATCCGCAGCGCGATTCACCGCATGATGCATCGCGCAGATTCCTCGCTGCTGCTTCCGCAGATCGCGGTGCCGACGCTGGTGATCACCGGCGCAGAGGACGAAATGATTCCCGTGGAAGAGTCGCGCAAGATGGCGGCCGCGATTCCAGGAGCCACGCTGGTCATTCTTCCCGGTGCCGGGCATCTCGCGAATCTCGAGCAGCCCGAAGCTTTCAACGCCGCGCTGACCACGTTCCTGACTACTCTGTAAGGATGAAAGCAGTACTGCTGAGCTCGCTCGCGGCACTCGCCGTGTCATTCGCGCCTTCTGCGCCTTCTGCGGCCCAACTCTCCGCGCCTTCCACAGCCGAGGCGCTGCACCGGCCGTTCGACGAGATTCTCGATCTCTACGTGCGCGACGGCCTGGTCTATTACCTTGCGTTGCGCAACGAGCGCCAGCGGTTCGATCGCTACGTGCAGTCGATCAGCGACATCCCTGCCGAGACGGTTGCATCGTGGCCGCGCGAGCGGCAGCTCGCGTACTGGATCAACGCCTACAACGCGTTCGTGCTGCGGACGGTGATCGACCATTACCCGATTCGCGGCAAGTCAGCCGAGTACCCGGGGAACAGCATTCGTCAGATCCCGGGAGCATTCGAGCGGCGCACCTTCCGCGCCGGCGGGCGCACGCTGACACTCGATGCGATCGAGCGTGATGTGATCCCCGCCTTCAACGACGCGCGCGCGTTGCTGGCGCTCAGCCGCGGTGCCGCTGGCGGTCCTCGCCTGATGAGCGAGGCGTTCACCGCCGAGAAACTCGATGCGCAGCTCGAGCGGATGCAGGCCGAGCTGGTGACGAGGCGTGACCTGATTCACGTCGACGTTGCCAACGAGCGGTTGTCGGTCAATCCGCTGTTCTCGTGGCGGGAAGAGGCGTTCAGCAAGGCACTCGCCGGGCGGGCCCCGGACCTCTACGCATCACGCAGCCCGCTCGAACGCGCGGTGCTGGCGCTGATCGATCAGCAGCTGGTGCCGAACGAAAGGGAGTTCCTGCGGAAGAATGCTTTCCGCATGGTGTTCCATGACTTCGACTGGAAGCTGAACGATCTCACCGGTCGCTGACAGGTCAACGGTTCAAGGATTTCAGGGTTCAAAGGTCGGCATGGATCTGGAGCTAACGGGGAAGGTTGCAATCGTCACGGGTGGAAGCCGCGGGCTGGGTCGTGCCGCGGCTGCGGCGCTGGCGGCAGAAGGCGCACACGTAGTGGTCTGCGCGCGCGGCGCCGATGCGCTCAACAGCGCGGCCGCCGACCTGCAGAAGACCGCGGCTGCCGGCGCCAAGATCGTTCCGGTCGTGGCCGATCTGTCGACGGAAGCCGGCGTCACAGCCGTGGTTGATTCGGCGATCAAGACGTTCGGGCGTCTCGATGTCCTCGTGAACAACATCGGTCTGGCGCGCGGCGCCGATCTGGAAGCGACGACGGACGCGGACTGGCAGGAGGCGTTCGACCAGACGCTGTTCCCGGCGATCCGGATGTCGCGCCTGGCCGCGCCGCACCTGCGCGTGCGAGGCGGCGCGATTGTCATCGTGTCCTCGATCTTCGGTCGCGAGTCCGGCGGCCGCATGACGTACAACGCGGTCAAGGCGGCTGAAATCAGCCTGACGAAATCACTCGCGCAGCAGCTGGCGAAGGATCAGATCCGCGTCGTGTCGGTCGCGCCTGGCTCCATCCTGTTCGAAGGCGGCTCGTGGTGGAAGCGGCAGCAGTCCGATCCGGAGGGCATTGCGAAGTTCATCAAGCAGGAATTGCCGTTCGGACGCTTCGGCAAGCCGGAAGAAGTCGGCAACGCGATTGCGTTTCTCGCGTCGCCGAAGGCCAGTTGGATCAGCGGCACCACCGTCGTCGTTGACGGCTGCCAGTCGAGGATGTTTTAGTCAGGCCATCGGGCTGTCGGGTCATCAGGCCTTCGGTTTGCTGAAGAAGGCGTAATAGATCGGCAGCCCCAGCAAGACCACGCCGAACGTGATCGACGTCCACTTCGGATCCGTGATCAGCGCATTCACCACCAGGTACACCGCGGCGGCGATGAACACCGCCGGCACCACCGGGTAGCCCACCACCTTGTACGGCCGCTGCAGGTTTGGCTGCGACTTGCGCAGCGTGTAGATCGCGCCGACGCTCAGCGCATAGAACGGCCACATCGCGAGGACGAAGGTGTCGGTCAGCTGCTCGAACGTCTGGGTCATGACCATGCCGACGCCGAGGACGCACGCCAGCGCGATCGCGATGTACGGCGTCTTCCACTTGGGATGCACGCGCGCGATTGGCTCGAACAGCAGCTTGTCGTCGGCCATCGCGAAGAAGATGCGCGGTGACGCGAGCATGCTGCCCATGAGCGATCCGAACGTGGAGATCATCACGATCACCGACACGAACGAAACGCCGACCTGCCCGAACAGGGTGCCCATGGTGTCCGCGGAGATGAGGCGCGACTTGGCCATGATGCCGATTGGGTTGATGTAGAGGTACGCGGCGTTGGCGGTGAGATAGATCAGGATGATCAGCAGGGTGCCGATGATGATGGCGCGCGGCAGATTGCGCTGCGGATCCTTCACTTCGCCGCTGGCGAACGTCAGGTCGGCAAAGCCGTCGTACGCCCACATCACCGAGATCAGCGCGAGGCCGAAGACGCCCGCGTTGACCGGTGCGCCAGTCGACGCGAAGTTCTCGAACGAGGCGCCGACGCTGCCGCCCATCAGGAACGACGCAAGCACCAGGAGCGTCAGCGCGCCGAACTTGGCGATCGTCGAGATGCCGGCGAACAACGCGCCGAGCTGGACGCCGACGATGTTCGTGGCGCCGGCGAAAAGTATTGCTCCCGCAGCGAGATAGTCGGCCCACTCAGGATGCAAGGCCGGGTCGACGCCGACGACCCTGAGAAAGTACTCGCCGAACACCGACGAAATGCCGCCAAGCGCGGCCGCACGAATCAGGACCAGTTGGGCCCAGCCGTAGAGAAAGCCGAATGGCCGTCCCCAACCCTCGCGCAGGTAGACATACATGCCGCCGGTCTCGGGCATCGAGGCGGAGAGTTCGGCGAAGGCAAGCGCGCCGCAGAGGACGATGAGTCCGCCCAGGACCCACACACCCATCATCAAGATCGGATCCGGAACGCGGGTCGCAATGCCTGCCGGCGTGCGGAAGATGCCGCCGCCGATGGTGATGCCGATCACCAGACCGATGGAACTCCACAAGCCGAGCCTGCGGACGAGTGTGGCCATAGTGCGTGCATCCTATCGTAGAATCGCTCCATGACTTCATTCCTTCGCCGTGGAGTAGTGGTGTCGGTGCTGATGTTGCTTGCGGTGCCCGCGTGGGCGCAGGAGCCCGGGGAGCCGGATGCGGAGGGCTGCAAGCCATCGCCCCTCGTATCGAGAATGACCGGCTGCCAGATTTACGAGTGCAGCACCAAGGACTTCGATGCCTGGGACGTGGTCATGAACAAGGCCGGCGAGACCCGGTCGCTCGAGGGCGCCATCCATCACAATAAGTTTGCGTGCCCCGCAACCGTGTCGCACCTCCAGCTGCAGCGCAACCTCGAGGCTGCTCTCCTGAAGGCCGGGTACAAGACGCTCTTCAGCGGCCGCTATGACGGCCACGACCGCGCGGCGATCACGGTGCAGAAGGGCGCGCAGTGGATCTTCGTGCAGCTCACGGACTTCAACGAGCTGCCGGTCTACGAGCAGACGACCGTGCTCGTAAAGGAGATGGCGCAGGAGATGACGGCCAGCGCCCAGGCCATGTCGGACGCGATTGCCAAGAGCGGCAAGCTGGACGTCTACGGGATCACGTTCGCGACCGGCCAGGCGGCGATCACGCCGGCATCGGATGCTGTGCTGAGCGATCTACTTGCCGTGCTCACCGCGAACGCTGACTGGCAGTTGCGAATTGAAGGTCACACTGACAACGTCGGCGACAAGGCCGCCAATCTCAAGCTGTCGCAGGCGCGCGCCGCAGCGGTGGCAGCATGGCTGACAGGGAAGGGCATTGCCGCGGGCCGGCTGACGACCGCGGGTCTTGGCGATACGCAACCGGTCGGGCCGAACACCACGGAGGAGGGGCGCGCCCGGAATCGCCGGGTGGTCCTCATCAAGCAATAGATCCGGCTAACGCCGGGCCGGCTTTTGGTCTTTGTTCGCCTTTCACCCGATGATCGTGTAGCATTTCACACGATTACCCATGGCGCTTCCTGCCATTCGCAATTCTGCACCCTCGGCGACCAAGCAGGTCGCCCTCAAGAGCGCGCTCGAGGTCCTGAACTCAGGGGCTGAGCTGGACCGCCCAGATACCCCCGACGAAGTGGTCACGGCGGTTCGCCGCCTGCCTGCCGTCGAAGCGGCCTACGCGCCGTTCCCGGAGGGCATCGATCCCCGTCTGAAGGCGGCATTCGAGGCGAGGGGCGTGCAGCAGCTCTACACGCACCAGGCCGAAGCATTCGCGCACGTCGCCGCGGGCCGCCAGGTGGTGGTGACGACGCCGACGGCGTCGGGCAAGACGCTTTGCTACAACCTGCCGGTCCTCGATCGCATCCTCAAGAATCCGGCCGCCCGCGCGCTGTATCTGTTTCCGACCAAGGCACTGGCGCAGGATCAGATGGCCGAACTGCACGAACTCGCCAATGCCATCGGCGAAGTGAGCGGTGAGGGCATCGGCGTGCACACCTACGATGGCGACACGCCGCAGGACGCGCGCCGCACCATCCGGACGCGCGCGCACATCGTGCTCAGTAACCCGGACATGGTGCACTCGGGCATCCTGCCGCACCACCCGCGCTGGGCGAAGCTGTTCGAGAATCTCGAGTTCGTGGTCATCGACGAACTCCACGCGTATCGCGGCGTGTTTGGCAGCCACCTGACCAACGTGCTGCGACGCCTGCAGCGCATCTGCCGGCACTACGGATCGAATCCGCAATTCATCTGCTCCTCGGCAACGATCGCCAATCCCGCGGAACTCGCGGAGCGTCTTGCCGAGAAACCGTTTGCGCTGGTCGAGAAGAGCGGGGCGCCAAGGGGCGAGAAGTTTTTCGTCTTCGTGAATCCCCCGGTCGTCAATAAGGAGCTGGGCATTCGGCGCTCGTACATCGCGGAGTCCCGTCGCGTCGCCGGTGAGTTCCTGCGCCGCCAGCTCCAGGTGATCGTGTTCGCGCAGAGCCGGCTCTCGACGGAGATCCTCACCACCTATCTCAAGGAGGATTTCGAGGATGTGCCCGGCATGCCCGAGCGCATTCGCGGCTATCGCGGGGGCTACCTGCCGCTGCGCCGGCGTGAGATCGAGAAGGGCCTACGCGCCGGCCAGGTGCGCGGCGTCGTGTCTACCAACGCGCTCGAGCTCGGCATCGACATCGGCGCGCTCGATGTCTGCGTGATGGCGGGGTATCCGGGAACGATCGCGTCAACCTGGCAGCGTGCCGGCCGTGCCGGCCGCCGCAGCGGGCAGTCGGCGGCGGTGATGGTCGCTTCCAGCGCGCCGATCGATCAGTTTGTCGCCAGGCATCCATCGTTCTTCTTCGACGCGTCGCCCGAGCACGCGCTCGTCAATCCCGATAACCTGCACATCCTGGTCGACCACGTGAAGTGCGCGGCCTTCGAGCTGCCGTTCACCACGGAGGAAAGCTACGGACAGGTCAACGTCCAGGAAGTGCTCGGCATCCTGCAGGAATCAGGACTCGTGCACCGCTCCGGGGGGGAGGACGCCGAAGGGCAGTGGCACTGGACGAGCGAGTCATATCCCGCCAACGCGGTGAGCCTGCGATCCATTTCGTCGGACAACTTCGTCATCACCGATCACACCGGTGAAGCGAAAGTGATTGGCGAGACGGATTTTACGAGCGCGCTGTCGACGCTGCACCCGAAAGCCATCTACATGGTGGAAGGCAAGATCTTCCAGGTCGAAGAGCTCGACTTCGTCGGCCGCAAGGCGCACGTGCGCGAAGTGGATTGCGACTACTACACGACCGCCATCAACTACACCAAGGTGACGATCCTCGACCGGTTCGCGCAAGACGCGCCAAAGGTTGGGCTGCACGGCGAGGTCCACGTGGTGTCGCGCGTGGTGGGTTTCAAGAAAATTCGCTTCCAGACCAACGAGAACGTCGGCTCCGGCGAGCTCGATCTGCCCGAGCAGCAGATGCACACCACGGCGTACTGGCTGGAGATTCCGCTGACGATCATGAACGCGCTGCCGTATGCCGCCGACGACCGGCGCGATGGCATCGTCGGGCTGGCGTTTGCGATGAAGCAGGTCGCGCAGTTGCTGTTGATGTGTGACGCGCGCGACATCGGGCTGTCCGTCAACGCTGGTGAAACAGACGGCGATGACACGCCGCGCATCTTCCTCTACGACGCGTATCCTGGCGGCATTGGGTTCAGCGCGCCGCTGTGGGGCATGCAGAAGGAACTGCTCGACAAGACGAGCGCGCTGATCGCCGGCTGTGACTGCGAGACCGGCTGCCCGATGTGCGTGGGCCCGATTGGTGAAACAGGCCCGCTCGCCAAGGCCGCTGCCCTGCGCATCCTCCAGCATCTCCTGGCCGCGGCTCCTGAATTGGGAACGGGTGACTTGCCGACCGTCGCGCGAAGCGCGCAGGTGGAAGAGGTGCCGTTCTAGTCATGGCGACGCTCGACCGGCTCCGCGAGATCGTCAAGAATCATCGGCCCTTTGACTCCGCTCAGGGCAGGCCGTCCGCCGTTCCGGTGGTGGCGACCGATCGTTCGGAGAGCGCGGAAGCGCCCTCCGTCCAGGCGATCGGACCGGTGAATCACACGCATGCTGCGCTGGAACTCGGCGGCGCGCTGGTTGAACACGCGTCAGGCCAGGTGATCGTCGTCGACCGGGAGTACACCGCCGATATGCGGCATGGCCACATGCCGATTGGCGACATTGTCTCCACGATCAACAGCGGCACTGACGCGCTGCACTTGATGGGACAGGCCTGGCCCTCCGCCAGCGGCGTTGTCACTGGCGGGCGGCAGTCTCGCATGCTGTTCCTCGACCTGGAGACGACCGGCCTGTTTGGCGGCGCCGGCACGCAGGCGTTTCTCGTCGGCTGCGCGTCGATCGAGGGCACTTCGATTCGGGTCCGTCAGTTCCTGATGCCCGGGTTCGAGCACGAACGCGCGGTACTCAACGAGCTGCAATCCTGGGCGAAGGATCACGGCGCCGTCTGCACCTACAACGGCCGCAGCTTCGACGTGCCGCTGATCGAGACGCGGTTCATGTTCCATCGCGTGCCGTGCCCGCTGGACGCGGTGCCGCATCTCGACATGCTGCACGCGGCACGCCGGTTGTGGCGGCAGCGGCCGGTGACGATCGGTCCGGACATGGACGACTCGAGCTGCAGCCTCGGCGTGCTCGAGAAACACATTGCCGGCCTGCACCGGGTGGGGGATGTGCCCGGCTACGAGATTCCATCTCGCTTCTTCGCGTTCGTGCGCAGCGGCGATGCCCGGCCGCTCGAAGCGGTGATGGAACACAATCGCCTCGACCTGATCTCGCTGGCGGCGGTGCTGGCGCGGGCCATCGTGTTGATCAATCACGGTCCATCGGCGGCGACGTCCGCGCAGGAAGCCTACGGGCTGGCGCGCGTCTACGAACGCGGCGGCGCGCACGAGAACGCGGAAGCATCGTTGCTCAAGGCGATCGAGTTCGTTCGCCGTGTCGGATCCGAGCCGGAGCTGCATGCCGAAGCGCTGCGCCGGCTGGCGTGGATTCGCAGGCGCGATCGCCGTCCGCATGAAGCGGCGGAAGCCTGGAATGAACTCGCGGTACTGCCGCGATGCGCGGCGGCGCTGCGCCGTGAAGCCAAGGAGGCGCTCGCCATTCACCACGAGCACCGCCTCAAGGATCTCCAGGCCGCCCGCCAGCACGCGCTCGACCTGCTGGCCGATGGCGCCGCCAATCCCACGCGCGTGCAGCACCGCCTGGATCGCATCGAACGCAAGCTGGCCCGGTACAACACCGAGGCCATGTTGCCGCTCAATTAGCAGTTAGAATTCGGCCCGTGGACGAGCAGCCTGGCTTGATCGCACGGGCGGCGCTGCGCCTGACGGCGTGGACCGAGCGCTGGATCCCTGACGCCTTCATCTTCGCGCTGCTCGCCACGGTGATCGTCTTCGTGGCGGCGCTGATCTGGACGCCCTCGTCTCCCGGGCAAGTGGTCGATGCGTGGGGCGGCGGGTTTTGGGACCTCATCCCGTTCACGCTGCAGATGTCGCTGATCATCATCACCGGCCACGTGCTGGCGACATCCGCGCCGATGGGCGCGGCGATTCGCGCCATTGCCGGATGGCCTAAGACACCGAAGGGTGCGGTTGCCCTCGTCACGTTCTTCGCGCTCTTCACCTCGTGGTTCAACTGGGGCTTCAGCCTGATCTTCAGCGCGGTGCTGGCAAAGGCCGTGGCAAGGCGCGTCGAAGGCGTGGACTATCGCGCGCTGGCGGCGTCGAGCATGCTTGGCCTCGGCAGCATCTGGGCCCAGGGCCTGAGCGGATCCGCGGCGCTGCAAATGGCCACGCCTGGCGCCCTCCAGCCGCAGATTCGCGACATCGTCGCGGCGAACGGTCTCGTGCCTGGCGGCATGATCCCCTTCGAGCACACGATCTTTCTCTGGCAAAGCTTCGCATCCGTGATCAT
The DNA here is from genome assembly GCA_035553795.1 of Vicinamibacterales bacterium. GTDB lineage: Bacteria > Acidobacteriota > Vicinamibacteria > Vicinamibacterales > UBA2999 > 12-FULL-67-14b. Next base: position 5,155 of record DATMJU010000675.1, on the reverse strand, counting down.
CGAGATCATCATCGTCGTCGCCGTAATGTGGCTGGCCACGCCGCCGGCATCGAAGGCGAAGACGGCATCGATGCTGGGCGTCAATCTCGGCGCCGACGAGAGTCTCCCGCCAAATCCGAAGCCCCACGCCCTAAGCCCTGGCACGTATCTGGAGCATTCACCGATTCTGAACGTCCTGATCGTCCTGATGGGCACGGCGTACCTCTATCGCTACTTTGGCCGCGCCGCCGAACCCATCAACGCGCTCAGCGTCAACATCCTCAACTTCTCGTTCCTGATGATCGGCATCCTGCTGCATCGCACGCCAGCGCGATTGATGCAGGCGGTGTCGGCCGCGACGCCGGCCGTGTGGGGCGTGATCCTGCAGTTCCCGTTTTACGCGGGCATTGCCGCGGTCATCACCGCGACGCACCTCAATGAGCGGCTGGCGAACGCGTTCGTGAGCATCTCGACGCCGTACAGTTTTCCGGCGGTGGTGGCGATCTATTCAGCGGTGCTCGGGGTGTTCGTGCCGTCAGGCGGATCGAAGTGGGTCATCGAGGCTCCGTACGTGATGGCGGCGGCGCATGAACTGAAGGTCCACCTCGGATGGGTGGTGGCGTCGTACGATCTCGGCGAAGCCATCGCCAATCTATTGCAGCCGTTCTGGATGCTGCCCACGCTGGCCATGCTCGGTCTGCGCGCGCGCGACGTGATGGGCTACACGTTCATCGTGGCGCTGGTGCTGACGCCGGTCGTGATTGTGCTGGTCACGTTACTGGGCGCGACACTTCCGTACCCCCTCTAGGGGCAGCACCGCATTGCGCGCGTACCGTATAGTCAGAGAATGCGTCTTCGGCGTCTGGCGGTTATCGGGTTCTGTGTTTCACTTGTAACAGGTGCGTGCAGCGGCGGCGGAGGTTCGGCGACGCCGACCAGTCCAACTACCACCACTCCCGTGGCGACGGCGCCCACGACGCCGCCGCCGACGACTCCCACAACGCCAACGGCACCGACGACCACTTTCGCCGGGTGGGATTGGAACGGCTCTGTCTGGGCACCGATGGGGGGCACACCACCAGCCTGCCCGAGCCCGCTCAACTTGCCCTTGCCGGTGGATCTCAGTCGCGTGACTTCTATCCTCTACCCAGGCCAGGTGCGCGGCGATTACAAAGCACACGGTGGGTTCCGCTTCGACATGACCGGCCAGACTACGGCCGTCGAGGTCAGGGCAGCCATGGCCGGCAGGCTGACCCGGGCGGCGCGCTACCTTGCGAGCGGCGAAATTCAGTACACCGTGGATATCGAGAACGACTGCGGAATCATGTTTCGCTACGGCCACCTGCGCGACTTGCCCGCGAAGATTCAGGCGATCATGGATACGCTGCCGCCGGCGGCCGAGCTCGACTCACGTTCGACCCGCATTACGGGCGTGACGATCGCTCTCGGAGAAGTGGTCGCCACGGGTGTGGGCCTGCGTGACTCCGCGCGGAACGTCTTCCTGGATTTCGGTGTTTACGATTTGCGCCAGCGGAATGCCGCCAGCAACGATGCCGCATGGCTGGCGTCGCATAACAACGACACCGCGCCGTACGGCACGTGCTGGTTCGATTTGCTGACCACGGCAGACGCTGCGCGCGTCCGCAGTCTGCCGCCGGCTGACGGACAGATGGGACGCACGAGCGACTATTGCAGGTAGGCCGTTAGGCCTTCTTGGCGGTCTTGGCCTTGGCGTCCTTGACGGCCTTGGCTGCGGTCTTGCGCTGTTCCACCGTCTGCGCGCCGAACTTCTTGGTAAAGCGCGTGACGCGGCCTTCGGTATCGAGCAGCTTCTGGCGGCCCGTGAAGAACGGGTGGCAGTTCGAGCAAACGTCGAGGTGGAGGTCCTTGCTGGTGCTGCGGGTCTGCCATTCGGCGCCGCAGGCGCAATGGACGGTGAGCTCCGCGTAATCGGGATGAATGTTCGGCTTCACGATCTGTGTCCTTCCGCCGGGACCGGGCCGCAGAAGGCGCAGAAAGCGCAGACTGTATGGCCACTTACCGGCAATAGAGCGAAACACCGATCATATCACGCTCCCTTTCCGCGGCCGCCGGGACGGAGTCAGGCCACTAACCTCAATAGGCCCAGCTACTTGACGACACTTTCGCTGCGGCCGTTATTGCCGTAGGACTCGTCGCCTGACGACTACTTCACCAGCTCGACTTTAGCCGCAGAGGCACGTGACTTCGCGAGCTTGCTGTCGCACGTCACCAGCGTCGCGTCCAGTGCTTCGGCGAGCGCGACGTACATCGCATCGTACGCCGTGATGTTCTTTCGCAGCCTCCAGGCGCGCTCCATCAAGCCTTCATGAGAGTGGCGCTGCAAGTCGAGCGCGAGCAGGTCTTCAATCGCGCGCTGTGCCTCGGCGTCTTCGAGCACGCCTTCGCGAACGAACCGGCGCAACACGCTGAGGACTTCCACATCGAGGAGGTGAGGGACATGCAGGCCCAACGCCGGGTCATCGATCAGAAGTCCCACCCGGCGACCCGCCGGCGTGTCGAGCAGCAACTCGACGACGGCGGAGGCGTCGAGGACGATCACCGAGCGTCCCGTTCCTCGCGGATGACGTCGGCGGCTTTTCTCTTCAGGGCGCGCGGCATCGGGCCGCGGAGCCGGGTGAGCACCTCCTGCCGGGTCGGGCGATCCAGCGATTTGCCGACTTCTCGCAGGATGTAGTCCGACATCGACATCCCCTCGACCGCCGCGCGGGCCTTCAGGCGACGGTGAAAGTCAGCCGGGACGTTGCGGATCTGCACCATGGTCAGGGACATGAAAAAAAGGTACTTTCATCTGTTTATCATGTCAACCTGAGCCGGCAGTCCCCGGTCCGAACCTTGGCTCTAGAAAGACGGTTGTTGTTGGGTAAAGCAGTGGATCGCACCCAGACCCCAGATCAGCTTCCGGCAATCGACACCGATGACGCTGCGCTTCGGCAGCTGCTTCTGGAGGATCGCTACCGCTTGCCGATCTCGATCGCGCTGGCCGAAGGTCGGCACCAGCAAGGCCGGGTTCGTTCTGCCACCGGCGAAATAGAAATTCACATACGTCGCCGGCACGCGCTGGCCGTCGTACGCAATCGGCTTCGGCATCGGTAGCTCGACGATGTCGAAGGGGCTGCCGTCCTGATCGCGAAGCTTGTCGAGTGCGCGACGCGCCTTCTGGAGGATCGCGAAGTTCGGATCGCGGCGATTGGTCTCGACCGCGATCGCGATCGTCCGCGCGTCGATGAAGCGCGCCAGGTCGTCGATGTGGCCGTCGGTGTCGTCGCCCTCGATACCTTCGCCGAGCCAGATCACGTGCTTCTGCCCGTAATAGTCACGGAGGTACTGCTCGATGCGCGCCTTCGACAGGCCCTGGTTGCGATTCTTGTTCAGCAGGCACGACGTCGTCGTCATCACGGTGCCGGCGCCGTTGAAATCAACCGCGCCGCCTTCCATGACGATCCCCGGGTAGAAGACCGGCAGCTTCAATTCGGCAGCGATGCGGGTGGGGACGTTATCGTCAGAATCCCACGGCGGATATTTGCCGCCCCAGGCGTTGAAGCCCCAGTCAACAATCGCCGCTTCGGTCTTGCCACGACGCGTCCGCAGCACGAAGGCCGGACCATGATCGCGCGCCCAGGCTTCGTTGGTCGGAATGAAGTGGAAGAACACGCGCCGCATGTTCACGCCGCGCGCCTTCAGATAGTTGGTGACGATGCGCCGGTAGTTCTCGTTCGGGATGTTGAGGTGCACTTCCTCGAGCGAGACGAGGACCTTGATCAGGCCCGCGATGTCCTCAATCGCCTCGTGGTACTTCCCGGGAAATGAAATGCCCTCGGGGCGGGGCCAGCTAATCCAGGTGCCTCGATGAGGCGCCCACTCCGCCGGGAACGAAAATCCGTGCTCCGCTGGCGTGCCCTTGAGGACCTTCGGTGCCTGAGACACGTCTAGTCGCTGAAGCGCTTCGTGAGTGAGCCGTACGCGTCGATGCGGCGGTCACGGAGGAACGGCCAGTGCGTGCGGCTGAACTCGACGCGATCGAGATCGCAGTCGACGACCATCACCTCTTCCTTGTCGATCGACGCGCGCTTCACGATCTGCCCATCGGGCGAGGCGACGAACGACTGGCCCCAGAACACGAGGCCATTCTTGTCCACCGGTTTGCCCTTGGTGTCCTTGATGATCTCGTGGCCGATGCGGTTCGGCGCGCAGACGTAACAGCCGTTGGCAATGGCGTGGCTGCGCATGATGGTTTCCCACGAATCATGCTGCGCCTTGCCGTACTGCTTGCGCTCCGACGGGTGCCAGCCGATGGCGGTGGGATAGAAGAGGATCTCGGCGCCCTGCATGGCGGTCAGTCGCGCGCCTTCCGGGAACCACTGGTCCCAGCAGATCAGCGTGCCGATGGTCGTGACCTTGGTCTTCCAAGCGATGAAGCCGGTGTCTCCCGGCGTGAAGTAGAACTTCTCGTAGAACAGCGGATCGTCCGGGATGTGCATCTTGCGATACACGCCCATCAGCGATCCGTCGGCGTCGATGATCGCGGCGGTGTTGTGGTACACGCCGGCGGCGCGCCGCTCGAACAGCGACGCGATGATCACGGCCTTGTACTTCCTGGCGAGCTTGGAGAACGCGTCGGTGGACGGTCCCGGAATGGTCTCCGCCAGGGCGAAGAACCGGTGGTCCTCGATCTGGCAGAAATACTGGGACTTGAAAAGTTCCTGCGTGCAGAAGATGTTCGCGCCCTTCTTCAGCGCTGTTTCGGCTAGGGCGAGCTGGTGGGTGAGGTTCCGCTTCGGATCCTCACCGCACGCCATCTGGCTGAAACCAACTTTGACAATCGTCGAAGCGGGCATTCCGCTATTGTAACGGCTACTTGCCGGCCTGCATCGCCGACAGGAACTCGTTGTTCGTCTTCGTCTTGCTCATCTTCGACAGCAACAGTTCCATGGCTTCAACCGCCGACAGCGGCGTCAGGACGCGGCGCAGCACGTAGACGCGGTTGAGGTCTTCCTTCGAGATCAGCAACTCTTCCTTGCGGGTGCCGCTCTTCTGGATGTCGATGGTCGGGAACACGCGGCGGTCGGCGAGCTTGCGATCCAGGTGGATCTCGCTGTTGCCGGTCCCCTTGAACTCTTCGAAGATCACTTCGTCC
>DATMJU010000674.1:0-3876 GCA_035553795.1 Vicinamibacterales bacterium | reverse complement strand
GGTCTATGTGCCAAAGTGCTTCGCCGGGGAGACACTGCGGCAGTATCGCGACGAGCAGCGCCGTCGACAGGCGGAAGCGAGGCAAGCTGAGCGAGACGCCGAAGCTTGGGATCTGGCAGAACGTGAGCGTCTGAAGACGGTTCTTGACGACCCTTCGGCGAGCGCGGAAGAAAAGGCCTGGGCCCGCCAATACCTCGCGTCGTAATGCGAAGCAGGGGCAGGGAACGAGGCTGAGGCGCTGAATGAAGAGGGTTCTTGCCGTTTTTGGGACGCGTCCGGAAGCAATCAAGCTTTGTCCTGTTGTGGCTAGGCTGCGAGACGATCCCGAACGTTTTCACGTCCGAGTCTGCGTCACCGGACAGCATCGGCAGATGCTGGACCAGGTTCTAACAGCGTTTGCCATTCGACCGGATCACGATCTCGACATTATGCAGCCGGCCCAGACGCTCGCCGAAAGCGCGTCCCGCATTCTGTCCGCGCTTGCGCCCGTTATCGCGACGGAGAGACCGAACATCGTTATCGTCCAAGGCGACACGACAACAACATTGTGCGGTGCGCTGGCGGCCTTTTACGCGCGTGTGCCGGTCGCGCACGTCGAAGCCGGCTTGAGAACATCCGACTTGGCGCGACCGTTTCCGGAGGAAATGAATCGCGTATTGACAGGACGCCTGACGGCGTTGCATTTTGCGGCGACCGAGTGGGCAGCGGACAATCTACGGCGCGAGGGCGTCGAATCGCGGCGCGTTTTCGTCACCGGCAATACGGTGATCGACGCACTACTTACGGTCAATGGCCGGCTGGCCAGCGGAGGGATTCGGGGCGGGGAACTGCCACCTCTCGATCAACGCAAGAAATGGATTCTGGTGACAGCCCACCGCCGCGAAAGCTTCGGCGATGGTTTTCGGCGAATCGCCGCGGCGATCGCGAAAGTTGCCGCCCGAGGCGATGTTGAGATTGTTTATCCAGTCCATCCCAACCCGAACGTTCGAGGTGTGATCGATCGCGATCTAGCCGGGATCGAGAACGTTCATCTCATTCCACCGCTCGACTATGTACCGTTCATCGATCTGATGCGGCGCGCTCATCTTGTTCTCACCGACTCGGGCGGAGTACAGGAAGAAGCGCCGTCGCTTGGAAAGCCGGTGCTCGTGCTGCGCGAGACGACAGAGCGTCCGGAAGCTGTCGAAGCGGGGACGGCGCGTCTGGTCGGCACAGATGTGGAGAGGATCGTTTCCGAGTGTAGTCTCTTGCTCGACGATCCGGGTGAGTACGAGCGGCGAGCCGCTACCCGAAACCCGTATGGCGACGGCCAGGCCAGCGACCGGATTGCCGGCATTCTGGCCGATTGGAAGCCTTAAACGGTTGGGGCAGGGGACTGGCGAGTAACCGGCGTGGTCGCGGCGCGTGAAAGCGCTGGGCGCAGCATGTTCCGCCAGCGATGGGGCGACAGGAGATCAGCGGCCGCCTGGCGGAACGCGGCGCGCGACAACTCGCGATAGCGTAGCTTGCGAATCGCGAAGGCCATCACACCGAGATAGCCGATCAAGAGGAATCCAGCGGGCCGGGCCGCCGGGTTGTCCGACAGAGCCAGCGCGACCATCGATCCGGCAACGGATACCGCATAGAGCACCAGCACGGCGTCGCGCGGCGTGAGCCCGCGATCCAGCAAGCGGTGATGTACGTGGCCGCGGTCGGCGTGAAAGATCGGCCGGCCGGCGAGGGCCCGGCGGAGGATCGAAAGCGACAGATCGAACAGAGGCACAGTAAGGGCGAGCAGCGGTACGCTCAGACTGATCATGGTGGCCGTCTTCTGCGTCCACATGAGGCCGAAACAGCCGAGCAGATAGCCCGTCATCATAGCCCCGGAATCGCCCAGGAAGATCGACGCAGGCGCAAAGTTGTAGAACAGAAACCCGGCCAGCGCTCCCGCCAGTGGCAACGTCGCGGCCATGAGCGGCGTGTTGCCGTAAACCAAGGCCGCGCCGAAGATCGTCATCGTCGCCACCAGCCCGATACCGGCGCAAAGGCCATCCAGACCATCAATCAGGTTCAGGGCGTTCGTGGTGAGCAGCAGACAGAAGACGGTTAAGGGAAGGCTCAGCCAAGCGTCTACCGTCGCCTGGCCGACCGTCTCGATGCGGACGCCTGAGGCATAGGCAGCAACCGCCGCCGTCAATTGGCCCGCCATTTTGACCGCCGGGCGCAGTGAACGCACGTCGTCAACGATCCCCACCGCCAGAATGACCAGCAATCCCGGCAAGAGCCGCACCGCCGCGTCTCGAACCGCTGCGTTGGGTTCGGCTCCGGCGACCAAGCCGAGAACGGTAGCCAGATAGGCAAGCGCGATCGCTACGCCGCCAACGCGAGGTACGGCTCGCGCATGCTGCTTTCGACCTCCGGGCGGGTCGACGAGACCGTAGCGCTTGGCGAGATCGCGAATCAACGGCGTCGCAACCAAGGCAATCACCAGGGCTTGCGCCCCGGCAAAGAGGATGCGTTCAGCCTGATGGATTGCGGATGGACTCATGCAGAGCGCCCCACTCGTCTAGTGACGTATCGGCTGTTTTCGGCCCAATGGTTACCAATGACATGGCTTTTGGGTGGGGACCGTCAGACATTCGTGCGAGGTTCATAGAGTCCGCATCCAGCATTCGATAGACTAAGGGAAATGGACCAACCGTCCCGATAAGGTCCCTAGAGGAGCGCACCGGACAGGATCGCGCCCAAACGAAACTCGCCCACTCTGAAACATGAAGCAAACCCAGTTTGATCTCCTCGCGGAGAAAATCCGCAATCACACGGCCCACGTTGGCGTTGTTGGCCTTGGCTACGTTGGCCTTCCCTTGGCCGTTGAATTCGCCAAGGTCGGTTTCAAAGTCACCGGTATCGACTTGGCGGAAAGCAAAGTCGACATGCTGAATCGAGGCGAGAGCTACATTCAGGACGTGCCGACCGCGGAGGTCGCCGAGCTGGTGAAGGCTGGGCGGCTGAGAGCGACGACGGATTTCGCCGTTGTTCGCGAGCTCGACACCGTCAATATTTGCGTGCCGACGCCCCTTTCGAAGACGAAAGACCCGGACATGAGCTACATCGAGTCGGCGACGGAAGAGATTGTGAAGAACTTTCATGCCGGCGTGCTTGTGATCCTCGAATCAACCACCTACCCAGGTACGACGGACGAGTTTGTCCGGCCGAAGCTGGAGCGCGGCGGGCTGAAGGTGGGCGAGGACTTCTTCCTGTGCTTCTCACCCGAACGCGTCGATCCGGGCAATCCGCAGTTTCAGACAAAGAACATTCCGAAGGTCGTCGGCGGCACGACGCCGAATTGCTCGGAAGCCGGGCGGTTGTTCTACTCGCAAGCGCTCGAGACGGTCGTGCCGGTCAGCTCGACGCAGGCGGCCGAGACCGCAAAGCTGCTCGAGAACACGTTCCGCATGATCAACATCGGTCTTGTCAACGAACTGGCGATCATGTGCGAACGCATGGGTATCAACGTCTGGGAAGTAATCGATGCCGCGGCGACTAAACCTTTTGGTTTCATGCCATTTTACCCAGGCCCGGGCCTGGGTGGACACTGTATCCCGATTGATCCGTTCTATTTGAGCTGGAAATCAAAACAGGCCGGCATCGAAGCGCGTTTCATTGAACTGGCCGGTTACATCAACGGCCAGATGCCACATTTTGTAGTCGATAAGATACAGAACGCACTAAACGACCAGATGAAACCCCTGAAGGGCTCCCATGTTCACGTCATGGGTGTCGCCTACAAGCGCGACATCGACGACATGCGCGAGTCGCCGGCGCTGGACATTATTCACCTGCTCATGCAGCGCGGTTCGAAGGTGACCTATGAGGATCCGTACGTGCCGACCTGTC
>DATMJU010000673.1:0-5390 GCA_035553795.1 Vicinamibacterales bacterium | reverse complement strand
GGCAGGCGCACCTCGAACTCGCTCCCCTTCCCCGGGCCGTCGCTGCGGACGGCCACGCGGCCGCCGTGCAGCTCCACCAGGCTCTTCACCAGCGTCAGGCCGATGCCGAGGCCGCCCTGCGAGCGGCGGGTGGAGCGATCGACCTGCATGAACATGTCGAAGACCTGCGTCAACACCGCCGGCGAAATGCCGATGCCATCGTCCTTGACGCTGACGACAGCTTCGCTGCCTTCTTGGCGGGTCGAGACGCTGATGTGACCGCCGTGATTGGTGTACTTCGCGGCGTTGTTGAGGAGGTTGGCGAACACCTGCGTCAGCCGCACCGGATCGCCGCCGACGCAGATCGGCTCGGGATCAAACTCGACGCTCAACTCGTGGCGCAAGTTGTCGAGCACCGGGCGGCTGGTTTCGATGGCGGCCTTGACGATCGACGTGAGGTCGAGCGGCTCTCGCTTCACTTCGATGATGCCGCGGGTGATACGCGACACCTCGAGGAGGTCGTCAACCAGGCGGTTCAGGTGGTGGACCTGGCGCTCCATGACCGCGCACGCCTGCTGGGTGCGCGAGTTGTCGAACACCCCCGACAGCTTCAGGATCTCGAGGCTGTTCATGATCGGCGCGAGCGGATTGCGCAGTTCGTGACCGAGCGTGGCGAGGAACTCGTCCTTGCGCCGATCGGCAGAGCGGAGCGCCTGTTCGTTCTTCAGGCGTTCCTGCAGGTGTCCGCGAATCTGGTATTGCCGCGACCGCGCGCGAATCGCAGTCTGCGCGGCGCTCAACAGCGTGCTGACGCGCGTCGGCCGCTCGAGCAGCGTGACGTTGCCGAGGGTCCGCCAGGCCTCGGTGGACTCGGGCGAGTCCGCTCCTGGACGCGTGAGGATCAAGACCGGCAAATCAGACCACGGTGGCTGCTGCGAGAGGTAGCCGGCAAGCGGCATTTTGCCGTCGCCGATGAGATGTTCTTCCGCCACCAGGATCGCAGCGGCACCCTGCTTGAGCGACTCGAGCAGCGCACCCAGGTCCTGGAAGACCTCGGCATCGATGCCGGCGCCATTCAACAATTCCCGGGTGATGTCGTTGTCCCTGACTGCCGGCGCCATGATCAGGAACCGCAGGTCTTTTCCCGCGGCGCTCATTTGCGGCGCTCGGTTCCGAGCAACGGGTCGGTTGAGCCCTCGTAGATCGGCACGCCGGTCAGGACGCCTCGGAACTGCCGCAGCGCATCACCAACCGTGATGCGGCCGTGGTTCATCCCGAATTCGCGAATGGTCCGCTCGTGCAAACCGCCGCGCTTCTTCACGACGGAGATCGCCTGGCGGACTTCACCCTTCGACTCGAAATACCGGAACAGCAGCACGGCGTCGGCCAGATAGCTGGCGTCAACCGGCGCGCTCATTTGCGAGCCGATCAGCCCGTGGTGCGCACCGATCAGGATCGTGGCGACGCCTTGTTGCGACAAGTACATCAGCAACTCGTGCAGCTGGATCGTCAGGAACCGCTCTTCCGGCATCGCGTTCAGGTAGCCGTTGAGGCTGTCGATCACGACGATCCTGACGGCCGACTGTTCGACAGCCTTTCGAATCAAGTGCGCGAACTCGCCGGGCGAAAGTTCGGCCGGGTCAACCTGGACGATTTCCACGGCGCCGCTCTTGACGTGCGTCTCCACCTCGATGCCCAGGCTCGAGCATCGCGCGAACAGGGTGTTGGGGCTTTCGTCAAACAGGAACATGATCGACCGTTCGCCGCGGCGCGCGGCCGCCACGCAGAACTGCGCGGCAACGGTCGACTTGCCGGTGCCGGCACCGCCAATCAACAGCGTGCTGGTGCCCTCCTCGATTCCGCCTCCCATGAGCGAATCGAGCTCGGGGAGGCCCGATTCCAGCTTGGCGGAGCCCGTCGTGCCGCGATGTTCGGCGGCGATCAGCCTGGGAAAGACGTCCAGCCCACCCTTGACGATTGAGTAGTCGTGGTAGCCGCCGCGATACTGCGTCCCTCGATACTTGACGACGCGCAGACGGCGGCGCTCGCCGCCGTACTCGGGACTGAGGTGCTGCAGCAGGATCACGCCGTGCGCGATGCTCTGAACGTGCAGGTCGTGCTCGGCGGCCGTCATGTCGTCAAGCAGCAGGACGGTGCAGCTGCGGCCGGCGAAGAACTGCTTCAGCGCCAGGATCTGGCGCCGGTAGCGCAGCGGGTTGCCCGCGACCAGCCGCAGCTCCGACAGCGAATCGAACACGACCCGCGTGGGCTTCAGCTTGTGAACATCCTCGAGGATCAGCTTGGTGGTTGCCGCCAGCTCCACCTCGGACGGGTGGAACATCGTGTATTGGTCCTCGGCTTCGAGGGCGCCCTCTTGCGGCAGCAGCTCGCGAATCACGACCCCCGAAAGATCCCAGCCGTGGGACGCCGCAACGCCAAGCAGTTCGTCGCGCGTTTCGGAGAGGGTGACGTAAAGGACGGATTCGCCGTGTTTCGCCCCTTCCAACAGGAACTGCATGGCAAGCGTCGTCTTGCCGGAGCCGGGAACGCCTTCGACCAGGAACAGCCGGCCCCGCGCCAGGCCGCCGTTAAGGATGTCGTCGAGTCCGTGGATGCCCGTCTTGGCCACTCCAGGTAGGTCGGCGCTGGGATGTACTGAACCGTGCGATGGCATGCGTCTTCCCAAACCTTGGTGTTGCTCTACACACGTCCGGCATGCCGGGGTGATTCCCCCACCCCGGCCACCGGTCTTTCCACTGCCAAAGTCACCACACTGCAACATCCTTACCAGAGCTGATCTGTAAAGGACTTCAGCCGTTTTTCCCAAAAGAGCTGTTGAGCTTAGGAAACCCGGCGCGATAAAACCGCAATAGAATCAAAGGTTCGGAGAGCTGAGTGCCAAACATCCTGCAGAGCCTGCCCGTTGGAGAGAAAGTCGGAATCGCGTTTTCGGGGGGCCTCGACACGAGCGCCGCGCTCCACTGGATGCGCGACAAGGGAGCGATCCCTTATGCCTACACCGCAAACCTGGGGCAGCCAGACGAGGCCGACTACGATGAAATTCCACGCAAGGCGATGGCCTATGGTGCCGAAAAGGCGCGGCTGATCGAATGCCGCGAGGCACTGGTCGCCGAGGGCATGGCCGCGCTGCAGTGTGGCGCCTTCCACATCTCGACCGCGGGGCAGACCTACTTCAATACCACGCCGCTCGGCCGCGCTGTCACGGGCACGATGCTCGTCGCCGCGATGCGCGAGGATGACGTCAACATCTGGGGCGACGGCTCGACGTTCAAGGGCAACGACATCGAGCGTTTCTACCGCTACGGGCTGCTCGCCAATCCGAGCCTGCGCATTTACAAGCCGTGGCTCGATCAGCAGTTCATCGATGAACTCGGCGGCCGCAAGGAAATGTCGGAGTACATGATCCGGCACGGCTTCCAGTACAAGATGAGCGTGGAGAAGGCCTATTCGACCGACTCCAACATCCTCGGCGCCACGCACGAAGCCAAGGACCTCGAATTCCTCAACAAGGGTATCTCCATCGTCCAGCCGATCATGGGCGTCGCGTTCTGGAAAGACGACGTCGCGGTGAAGGCGGAGACGGTGAGCATCCGTTTCGAAGAAGGCCACCCGGTCGCGATCAACGGCAAGACCTTCGCCACCGCGCTCGACATGTTCCTCGAAGCCAACGCCATCGGCGGACGCCACGGCCTGGGCATGAGCGATCAGATCGAGAACCGCATCATCGAAGCGAAGAGCCGCGGCATTTACGAAGCGCCAGGCCTTGCCTTGTTGTTCATCGCCTACGAGCGCCTCGTCACCGGCATCCATAACGAGGACACGATCGAGCAGTACCGCATGAACGGTCGCCGCCTGGGCCGCCTGTTGTACCAGGGCCGCTGGTTCGACTCGCAGTCACTGATGCTGCGCGAAACCGCCCAGCGCTGGGTTGCCCGGGCCGTGACCGGTGAAGTCACCGTCGAACTGCGCCGCGGCAACGACTACTCGATCATGAACACCGAGAGCCCGAACCTGACCTACAAGCCGGAACGCTTGACGATGGAGAAGGGCGAGGAAGTGTTCTTCACGCCGCAGGATCGCATCGGCCAGTTGACGATGCGCAACCTGGACATCATCGACACGCGGGACAAGCTGATGATCTACACGCAGAGCGGCCTGCTGAAGCCATCGAAGAGCAGCGGCCTGCCGCAGCTTGGCGAGGGCGACAAGGAAAAGAAGTAGCAAGTAGCAAGTAGCAAGTAGCAAGAGGCAAGTAGCAAGAGGCAAGGAAGCGTTCTTCCTGCTACTTGCTACTTGCTACTTGCTACTTCCTACTACCGGAGCTCTAGCACCCCGATGTCGTCTTCGTACCATTCCGTGAGCCGTAGGTAGTTCGCCAACACCTGGAGCGCGCGCAGGCGGACTGAGCGTCCGGCTGCTTCCCATTCGCTGCGCACCTCGCGCGTCATGCGCATCTTCATGGTCAGCCAGCGCGTTCCCTGCATCGCGCTGCGGCTGATCATCAGGTTTGCCTCCCAGCCGTCCGGTGTTTCCTTGAACGGGGACATGTCGACATGCGCGGGAGAGCCGTCGTTCCACAGCAGCATGTGGCCCGTCAGCAGCCATGCGGGCGGATCCTGCTTGATCGTGTTGTCGCTGTCCCAGACTGCCATCACTGCTCTCCGAACGCCGCTCGTGCCGTCGTCGGCTCGATGATCAGGAATCCGAGTGCGGCGCCGAGACCGAACGCCACCATGACTGCGCCCCAGCCGGTATGGTCGCCAACGATGACCAGCCCGCTGCCGATCATCAGCAGCGCGAAGCCGATATCGGCAGCATAGACCAGGCGGCCGACCGTGGCGCGCTGCTTCGCGAGCTGCTCGGGATACGTGCTCGCGGTAAAAGCGAGATGGAAGCGCGTGTTGGCGCCGACAATGACGATGACGAGCGTGGCGAAGAACGTCAGGATGCCCCAGCGCCCAGTCCACTCGTGCACGTGCCATGCGACGAAGACCATCGCCCAATAGACCCACGCGACGATCAGCTGGTGGATGCGCCACCAGCGAAAGGCGCCGGTTCCAACGGTTCCAGAGATTCCAATGGTTCCAATGGGTTTGGTTCCTGGCGTGCTCAGGGTGCCGGAGGTCAGAGCCTCCGCGAGGTCGGCCGTCGATTGAAACCGTTCCTCCGGGTTCTTCTGGATCGCGCGGCTGATGATGTCCCAGAGATACGGCGGCACGTCGGCCGGATCCGGGTCGGTGGCGATGGTGCGCGCGATCGTCGTTGGCAGGGCGCCGCTGCCGAAGGGATGGCGGCCGGTCAGCATTTCGTACAGCAACACGCCGAAGGCGAACTGATCGGTGCGTGTGCTAGTCGGCTGGCCGAGCAGTTGTTCGGGCGCCATGTAGGGC
>DATMJU010000672.1:0-2159 GCA_035553795.1 Vicinamibacterales bacterium | reverse complement strand
AGAAGAACGGCTTCGACGTGTGCCGCGACCTGCGCACGCGCTCCATTTCGACGCCGATCGTCATGCTGACCGCGCGCTCCGCGGAAACCGACAAGGTGCTCGGCCTCGAGCTGGGCGCCGACGACTACGTCACCAAGCCGTTCTCCATCACCGAGCTGCTGGCGCGCGTGCGCGCCGTGTTGCGCCGCACCGGACAGCAGAAGCCGACCGCCGACGCCATCAAGATTGGCGACATCGAGATCGACTTCAAGCTGCACCAGGCGCGCCGCGGCAAGCAGCGCATCGAGTTCACCGCGCGCGAGTTCGACCTGCTGCGCTACTTCGTGCAGCACACCGGCCAGGTGGTCACGCGCGAGCAGATCCTGAACGAGGTCTGGGGATACGAGGAGTTCCCGACGACGCGCACCATCGACAACTTCGTCGCGAAGCTGCGCCAGAAAATCGAGAAGGCGCCGCACGCGCCTGAACACATCCTGACGATTCACGGCTCTGGTTATAAGTTTGTCGGATAGAATCCCCCGCTGATGGAACCCAAAAACATTCTCATCGCCCTGCTGATCGTGATCGCGATCGCGTTTCACGCCTTCTGGTTCGTGTCTGCGAAGCAACGCCGGAATCGCCAGCCGGACGACACAAAGCCCAAAGGCATTGCGCTGATCGCCGCGTTCATCGCCAATTTCTTCGACACGCTCGGCATCGGCTCCTACGCGACGACGACGTCGATGTCGAAGCTGTGGAACATCATGCCGGACGAAAAGATTCCCGGCACGCTGAACGTCGGCTATGTCATGGCCACGGTCGTCCAGGCCGTGATCTTCATGACCATCATCGAGGTCGACTTCCTGACGCTGGTTAGCATCATCGGCGCGGCCGTCCTCGGCGCATTCCTTGGCGCCGGCGTGGTGTCAGGTCTCAACCGCCGCCAGGTGCAGATCGGCATGGGCACCGCGCTGCTCGTCGCGTCGGCCCTGATGATCCTGTCGATGTCAGGCCAGGGGCCGGCGCCGGGCGTGGCGCTGGGGCTCACGGGCGCCAAGCTGGGCATCGCCGTCGGGATCTCGATGGTCCTTGGCGCGCTGATGATGCTCGGCATCGGGTTCTACGGTCCGTGCCTGATCATGATCAGCCTGCTTGGCATGGACCCGCGCGTGTCGTATCCCATCATGATGGGCGCGTGCGCCTTCCTGATGCCCTCCGGAAGCGTCCAGTTCGTGCGCAAGGAGAGCTACGACCTGCGCACCGCGATCGCGTTTCTGATCGCCGGACCGCTGGCGGTGTTGATTGCCGCGCCGCTCGTCGATCGCATTCCGCTGCTGTATCTGCGCTTCCTGGTGCTGGCAGTCGTGCTTTACACGGCGATCAGGATGCTGACGTCGGCCGCGCAGGAAAAGGCCGCCACCGCGCGCGCCTAAAAACAAAAAGCCCGAAGCCGTCCTGGCTTCGGGCTCTCCCTTCACAAGTTACGTTTCGTAATCGTCAGCCGGCGATCGTCACGGTCGCCGCGGCCGGCGCCCCCACGTCGTACGTCGCGCCGTCATCAACCGTCACGATCACGCTTTCCGACCCTTCCGTCGTACCATCCGCGAACGGAACGATGAAGAGATCCACGGTCGCCTCGCCCGCCGAAAACGTCAGCGTCGTCGGCACGCTCTGATAGTCGGAGCCGTTGGTCGCCGTGCCGGTCACGGTGAACGTCACGGTGAGCGACGCGGCGGTGCTGCCGGTGCGCGAGAACCGGAACGTGCCGAGGTCCGGCCCGGTCTCGGAGGCGGTCGAGTCGAAGGCCGCCACCGTCACGAGCGGGTTGTTGGTGTCCGTGATGGTGACCGTGGCTGACGCCGGCGAACCCAGGTCGTACGGCGTGACGGTCGTCAGCGTCAGCACCACGCTCTCGGCGCCTTCGACGGCAGCATCGGCCAGCGGGGCGATCAGCACATCAACGGTGGCCTGGTTAGCCGGGAAGGTAACCGTCAGCGGAACGTTGGTGTAATCCGAACCGTTGGTAGCGGTCCCGCTCAGGGTGAAGGCTACGGTGAGGGGCGAGGCCAGCAGGGTGGCACCGCCGGCACGTGTCAGGCGGAATGTTCCGGTGTCGCCCGCCGTCTCGGACGCCAGCGCATCGCTCGCCGACACAGACACGAGGTCGGTCGGCTCTTCCT
>DATMJU010000671.1:0-3562 GCA_035553795.1 Vicinamibacterales bacterium | reverse complement strand
GTGCCAACCCATGCGCAAGGCTTTCCGAGCGTCGCGTTGAGTTGAGCGGGGGTGACCGACCTGGCTTGTCCGGTGGCGGATTCGCCGACCCAGAGCTCGATGCCGTTGTCGCGCTGGTGCGTGAACGCGAAGCGCTTGCCGTCAGGCGAGAAGCCAACCCACGCCAGCATCGCGTTTGCCGGCACGGTGACCTTCTTCTCGCTGGTGTCGTTGACCGACTTCAGCGTGATCGCGCGTGACAGCTGAGCGCGGTGGGGACCGTTCGTCCGGGGATTGATGCGCACGCCTGCGAGCCGGTGCATTGGCTGCGCGAGCTCCGCAATCGTCGGCATGCTCGCGCGGTCGAGCAGCGCGACCACGTCTCGCGCCGGACTGATCTCTACGGTCGGCGGCGGCGGCGCGTCCAGGATGTCGACGATGGCTTTCGGCGGCAGTTGATAGCCGGACGCGGCCGGTGTCTGTGCGTAAGCGGTGGTAGCGACAGCGACGACGGACAGTACGGCAAGAAAGCGGTATCGCATGGCCTCTCCTAAGGGGACGATTCTACCCCCCTTCGCCAGGGCTACGGCGGAGCAAGCTTCTGCTCCAACTCAACCACGGCGAGAGGAATCAGAAGGATTGCAAAGGGCAGCATGTGACGCAGTTCGCGGATATACACGACCATCCAGGCCAGCACCACGTAACAGGCCAGTGTCATGCCAAGCGACACCACGAACGGATCCGGACGGCGCCGCCAACCGCGCCACGCAAAGAACAACAGCACGTTGAAGAACAGGAGGACCTTGAGGTTGTCGCGCAGCGACTTGGCGATGACGACGGGATCCCAGACGAGGAACGGGACGTTCAGCTTGAATGTGTCCCACCAGGCCCACTCCGCCAGCGGCGCCGGATAGATCGTGCGCAAGGCGAGCGTCGGGATCGCGAACGCGATGCCGCATGCGATCGCGACCCACCACGGCGCGCGGCCGCGCAGCGCCTCGAAGCCGGCGACGAACGCGATGAGCATCGCCGTCTCCTTTGCCCAGCCTCCAGCGAATGCGGCGACGATCGCCATCCACCAGATTCTCTTTCGCAGCGCGACGACGCCTCCGAAGAACGAGAGGATCGCCAGGTAATCGTTGGTGAAGTAGATCGCGTAGCCTTCGGAGCTGAACGCCGCTGCGGTGATGAACAAGTACGTGACCGCGGCAAGGACCGCGCCGAGCCCGCTCGTCAACGTCGCAGCAAACACGAACAGCAACGCCGTTGACGCCGCGAGCGCGAGCGTCTTCACCATCACGTCGATCACATGCGGATCGAC
The DNA here is from genome assembly GCA_035553795.1 of Vicinamibacterales bacterium. Taxonomy (GTDB): domain Bacteria; phylum Acidobacteriota; class Vicinamibacteria; order Vicinamibacterales; family UBA2999; genus 12-FULL-67-14b. The sequence continues at coordinate 2,262 of DATMJU010000671.1, read as the reverse complement.
CGGCGCGATCATCGTTCCCGCCTTTGCCACCCAAAAGCCCAGCACGCGCCACTGATACGGGAATGCGCGGGTTCCCGCGAGCGTGTCGTTGTACTGCTGCATCGACAGGTCGCGGAACGGCATGTTGGTGACGAGATCAAACGAATGAAGATCGACGTAGCGGGTGTAGACGGACCAGCCGCTAAAGAGCATGAGGCCAACAACGAGGGCCAACCGCGTTGGCCCGCTGAGGGTTCGCGGTTCCCGGTTTCCGGTTCCGGTCATGACCGGCCCGCAGCAGTTCCCGCGGCGCGGCCGGTGGCCCAGGCCCAGGAGAAGTTGTGGCCGCCGATCGGCCCGAATGCGTCGAGCATTTCGCCACAAAGATACAACCCCGGCACCTTCCGGCTCTCCAGGGTTTTCGGGTCGACTTCGCCGAGGGCGACACCGCCGCCGGTGACCTCGGCCTTCTTGTAACCCTCGCTGCCGGACCACGGCAATGGATACGCCGTCAGCGCGTCGATCAGCGCGAGCCGCTCGGATCGTTTCAGGCTGCTGGTCCGGCGATCCAGGGGGATGCCCGATCGAAACATCAAGTGCTCGCCGAGCCGCGCGGGAACGTGACGAGCGACGATCGCGGCGATGGTGGTATCGGCAGGCCGTTGCGGGGTGAGGTCCGCTTCCCACTGTGCGGCTGTGCGGTTGGACCACTGTGCGCGGATCACGGGACGCTCTCCGCGCGCGGTGAGATGCGAGATGTCGAGGACGCTCGGGCCGCTGTAGCCGCGATGCGTGAAGAGAAAACCGCCGTACGAGTCGGTGACGCGATTGCCGCTCTTGACGCGCAGGCGAACGTCCATCGACACGCCAGCCAGCGCGGCGTGCGATTCGGTGTCGTCCAGCAGCGGCGTCAGGGCCGGGTAGGTCTCGATCATCTCGTGGCCGAACTGGCGCGCGATGTCGAGCCCCGTGCCGTCGCTGCCGGTCATTGGCACCGACAACCCGCCCGTGGCGATCACGACCCTGCCTGCCGGCACATCGCCTTGCGAGGTTGAGATGAGGAAGCCGCTTGTCGTTTGCGTGAGGCCTGTGACCGTCGTGTCGAACTGGATGCGCGCGCCCTTCGCATGCGCGTGCGCGACGAGCCCATCGCGCACGTCCTTCGCGCGGTTGGAGCGTGGGAACAGCTTGCCGGATTCTTCCTCGAGCGCGAGCGGAATGCCGAGATCCTCCTCGAAGAACCGCTTCTGTTCGTGCAGCGGCCACGCGCGCAGCATGGCGCGCAGCAGGTGCGCGGGTGAGTCGGTGACGAAGCGCTCTGGAGCGAGGACCGCAGGCAGGACGTTACAGCGGCCACCGCCGCTGATCAGGATCTTGCGGCCACCGTCCTTCGTGCGCTCGAGCAGAACGGTCTCCGCTCCAGCCGCGGACGCAAACGCGGCCGCGACGAGGCCGGCCGCTCCCGCGCCGATGACGGCCACCCTTCGACTCGTTGCGCTGGAACTGCTTTCCAGCGCGCCTCGCTCAGGGCGGGCAGAAGGCTCAGACTTCAAGTCCACTAATTTAGCGTGCTACGCTGCCGCACGTGACAGCAATCGCGTTGGCGTTGTTCCTGTTGCAGGGCTCCCCGGATCGAGTCATCGGGCTACTCTCACTCCCCGAAGTGTTCGGCGGGCGGATGTGTGCGCCGTTCAAACCAACGGATGTCGCCCTGCATACCACTCCGGACGACGGGACGAAGTTCGCGGTCGTGCACGTGGATCAGGAATGGTCGTTCGCGCCGCATGGCGGGTGCGAGGGACTGCGGGTCAGCGTGCATCGCGGCAATGTGAGGGAGGAGTTGCCGACGCTCGAGTATGACTACGAGATGCCGGCGGCGATCGTGCTCGAGCAACGCAACGGATGGTTCCGCGTGCGGATGCAGCAAGGGTCGGCGTGGATCAAGGCGTCGCTGTCCGATCGATTCATGTCATTGCAAGAGCTCTTCGAGGAGTTCATCGGCGTCACGGCAATCGACAAGGCCTTTACAGGTCGGCTGCTCACGGCTCCCGATCTGCAGGCGACCGTGGCCGGCGCCGCGCGCGTATCGCCATTGCAGCCGGTGCAGGTGCTGGAGATTCGTGACTCGGCAGGCCAGACGTTCGTGAAGGTGGATGTGATGAGCCACTCGCTCTGCAATGCCGGTGCGAATGGTCCGCCCGAGGTTGTTGCAACCGGGTGGTTGCCACTGCATGGGCCGACAGGGGAGCCGACGATCTGGTACAGCTCGCGCGGGTGTTAGAG
>DATMJU010000670.1:0-4299 GCA_035553795.1 Vicinamibacterales bacterium | reverse complement strand
ATCCCCGGCAACGCGACGCTGGTCTTCGAAGTGGAACTGCTGAAAGTGAAGTGAACTGCAAACACTTCGGTGTCTGCGGCGGGTGCACGCTCCCGGGCGTGCCCTACGCCGAACAACTGGCGAAGAAGCGCGCGTTCCTGTCGCGGCTTCTTGGGATCGATGTTCCCCCGGTCCTGCCGTCACCGAAGGAATCCGGTTTCCGCAACAAAGTGTCGTTCGTGTTTGCCACCGCCGGCCGGGACCGGACGGTGATGGGCCACTTCGCGCAAGGTTCGCAACGCGTCATCCCGATCGACGAGTGCCCTGTTCATCACGAGCGCGGCAACCGAATCGCATTCAAGCTTCGCGACCAGCTGGTGAAACTGAGGTTTCAACCCGGCGTGCTCCGCCACATCATCGTCCGAACCACTGACGATGGGCGGGAGGCGTCGGCGATGCTGGTGGTGTCGGAGAACACCAAGGCGCTGCGCATTCCGGTCAAGAAACTGCTGGCATCAGACGCGAAGCCCGACGGCTTCTTCGTCAACATCAACCACAAGCCCGGACCGTACATGGTGGGCGACGAGACGCTGAAGATCGAGGGTCGGAGCCACGTCAAGGAAACCATCGGTGACGTCTCGTACCTCGTGTCGCCGACCGCGTTCTTCCAGACCAACGCCGGCGCCGCGGCGCTGCTCGTGAAACTGGTGCTCGAAGAGGTCGGAGACAGCAAGCGCGTCCTTGATCTGTACTGCGGGAGCGGGTTGTTCGCGCTGCAGATCGCCAAGGCGGGCGCGACCGTTACGGCGGTGGAGGAGAACCGCCAGGCGATTGCCGATGCCGAGAGCAACGTGCGCTTGAACCGCCTGTCGCCCACCCAGATCCGATTCGTGCCCGCCCGCGTGGAAGACGCGCTGGGGCGAGTGGGGAAGGACCCGTGGGATGCGGTGGTGCTCGATCCGCCGCGCCAGGGATGCCCGCTGCCGGTAATCAACAGCGTGTTTGAAGACATCCGGCCGGCGCGGGTCGTCTACGTATCCTGCAATCCAGATGCGCTCGCGTCGGAATTGCCGGTTATCCTCAAGATGGGCTATCGCGTCACGCGCGTGCAGCCGGTAGACATGTTTCCGCACACCGATCACATCGAGACCGTGGTGGCGTTCGCTCGCGCATGATCCAGGCTGCCCGCATTCTCGTCATCGTCTCCACCGTTCTCGCGGCCTTCGTCGAAGGTTATCTCGCCGCGGAAGTCCCGCACCCGCCGGAAATCCTGTGGGTCGGTGCCGGGGGATTTCTCCTGATGATGGCGGTGGGACAGCGATGGCGTTCGGTTGCGATGCCGTTGCTGATGGCGTCGCTCTACCTGACGCCGGCGATTCTCTATCTCGCGATCAACGCGGTTGACTACAGCCTCGACGCGATATGGATCCTGCCGCTGGTGGGCTTGATCCTGTCAGATCGCGGCGCGTTGCAGTGGTCGCTGCCGGTGCGCTGGCAGTGGCCCCTCATCACTTGGGCGGCGATGGTGTCGCTCACGTGGCCGATCGTCTTCCTGCGAGAATTGGATTTCGCTCCCTGGATTCTGCCGCTACAGCGCGTCTCGAATTCGAGCGACGGCGCGCCACCGTGGCTGACAGTGCAGAACGTCGCTTACTTTGCGCTGCTGCACAACGTCGGGATCCTGTTGGTCGACGCCTTGTGCCGCTGGTATCGCGATGACACGAATCGCTTCCGGCGCGAGGTCATCATTCCGCTGCTGAGCGCTGCGGGCATTGCGGCCGCGGTGTCGGCCTACCAGGGGTTCGTCGATCTCAAGTTCCTGAATACGCACTTCTGGGCGTACATGCTTCGCGCTTCGGGCACGCTGGCCGATGCCAACAAGCTTGGCGCCGTCGCGGGCTTCTGGACGGTCGGCGCGATCGTCTTCGCGCGACGTGTGCGCCAGCCGTGGAGCGTGGCGATCACAGTCGCCAGCCTCGTGCTGGGTTTCTCCGCGGCATGGCTCTCAGGCTCACGCACCGGTCTGGCATCGGTGCTGCTCAGCACGATGATTGCCGGCGTCGAGGCATTGCGCTGGTTGAAGCTGGACGTCCGAAAGCTCGCATACGCGGGTGGCGGCGCGCTGATTGTCGGCGCGCTGATGGTGGTGGTGCTTCAGAACGCCTCCACGCACACGGTCGTGCAGCGCGGCACACTCGGTTACATCCCATTTCTGGGCGATCGTGGCATCGCGCAGAGTGCCGATGAACTGTTGTGGGATCGCTTCGGCTACGGGCCGGCGGCGATCCAGATGATCAGGGAACACCCTTTAAGCGGCGTCGGCCTGGGTATCTACCACTCGCAGTCGCATGACTTCGGCCAGTTGGCCGGCCGTACCGTTCCGCAGCCTGACAATGCCCAGGCGTGGTGGCGCCACAACCTGGCGGAACTGGGCCTGCTCGGGTGCATCCCGCTGATCGCGTGGTGTGTGATCTTCGGCCGCACGCTCTTCACGAGAGGCCCCGCGGAAGGCGATCGCCTTGCGGCCGGCATGCTCCGCGGATTGCTGATCGCTTTCTTTGTCGCATCGCTGTTTGGCCTGCCGTCGCAGTCAGCAGCGATCACCATGACGTTCTGGGTGTTCGTCTTCTGGTTCCTGGTCGAGCGCGGCGGCGATAGCGACGGTGCGCCGGCGATTGCCAACGCGCGGCTGGTCGCCGGAGTGATCGTGGCTCTCGTTGCCACCCACACGATCATCACCACGGTGGATGCGTTCGGCAATCTTCGGCCGCGACACCGCGCCGAGCGCATCGGCTGGTATTACCGCTACGGCTATCACATCAGCAACGACGGCGCCGACGTGGAAGCGGACCCTGGCGGCAACCCGATTGGCCGCCGCTGGACGATGAAGAAGTCGCTGGCGGTAATACCGGTGAGAGGGAACGTGCTGAAGTTCGTGGCGTGGGTGGATCATCCGGATGCGGATGCGAACCCCGTCCACACGCAGGTCTACGCGGATTCAATGCTCGTCTACGAAGGCGACCTGCGTCGCACGCCGCTGTTCATTGATATTCCCGCGACGCCAGGCAAGAGATACATGACGATCGAGACGTCGGTCGATCGCACATTCCGCCCCAGCGATGCAGGCAGCCGAGACGGCCGCGATCTGGGGCTGTCGATTCGGGACTGGAACTGGGAGTAGGGTAACGCAGACTATTTGCGGATCGTCTTCTCCAAGTAGGCGCGGATCGTGTCGTAGGTGTGCGGCTGCATCCAGGCGTCGACGACGCGCGCGTTGAGATCGGCGAGCTGATCGGTGCGCGCGAGGATCGGCGCGTAGAACACTTCCTTCGTTAGCGCGAACGCGCCTGGCGGGATCGCGGCCAGCTTCTGCGCAACTTCGATCGCCCGATCCATCAGCATGCCGGCAGGACACTTCTCGTCGATCAGTCCCAATGTTTTCGCTTCGTCGATCTGCACCGTGCGGCCGGTAAACACCAGGTCGCGCAGCGGTCCATCCGTGACGCGAGCCGCCATAATCTGCAGCGGCAGCGCCGGAAAAGGCACGCCGACCGCGAGCTCCGGGATACCGATGCGGCCGTTGCCTTCCGTCATGATCCGGTGATCGCACGCCGCGGCGAGAATGCAGCCGCCGGCGATGGCATGACCGTTGACGGCGGCGACGACCGGCTTTGGCAGCGTCAGCGTGGCACGGAGGAACTCATCGAGCACGGGCAGGAAACGGCGTCCGTATTCGGGGCCGTCCTTCAGGACGCGAAACAGGTCGACGCCCGCGGAAAACGACGATCCAGAGCCGGTGATGACCACGGCCTTCACCGCTGGATCCATGGCCGCCTTCATCTCGGCGATCACCGCTTCGCCCAGCTCGATGTCCATCGCGCTGACCTTGCCGTGCGCCAGCTTCAGGACGCGGATGCCGTCGGTGTCCTTCCGTTCGATCATGGACACAGATTACACAGAGTTTGCGGATTGAACAGATAATTGGGATGAAGTGACGACCATAGCTCCCGCCCGTCCTGCATCCACCGTGGTTGTGCTCCGCGAAGGTCAGGGCGGAGATCCGTTCGAGATCCTGATGGTGCGCCGCAACGACAAGGTGGCGTTCATGGCGGGCTCGTACGTCTTTCCAGGCGGCCGCGTTGATGACGCAGACCACCCGCAGGCCGGCACAGTGCTGCCGCCGGCGGTGTTTCCCGATCTCAGCGACGCGGAAGAAGCGGCGTTTCGCGTGGCTGCGATTCGCGAGTTGCACGAAGAAGCGAACGTGCAGATCACCATCGGCGATCTGTATCCGTACGCGCATTGGGTCACGCCCGAAAT
>DATMJU010000669.1:0-5444 GCA_035553795.1 Vicinamibacterales bacterium | reverse complement strand
AACCGAACGGCTACGGGCTGCACGACATGGCCGGGAACGTGTGGGAGTGGACGCGCAGCCCGTATCAACCCTATCCCTACAGCGAGGCCGACGATCGCGCCAATCTGATGCAGGATGCGCTGTGGGTGATGCGTGGCGGCGGCTTTGCCGACGGCCCGCAACTGCTGCGCACCACCGCCCGCGGCGGCGCCGAGCCCGGCGCGCGCCGGCCGTTTATCGGATTCAGAGTAACGGTTACTCAATCGCGGAATTGACGATTGGGCGAATCCTTGATTGATGACTGTTGGGTGATTGTCGATGGGCGATTGGTGATTAATGTTTGATTGCGAGTCAATCACCCAATCAATCACGCAGTCGTCAATTGCCAATCGCCAGACAGTCAAGGAATCCTTCAATCCTTCAATCTTCAATTCTCATTTGTGTCAGAATTCCCGCCTATGAAGAAACTGCTCGTCGTCGCCGCTCTGCTTCTCTCAGGCTGTGCATCCCAGCCTGCGCCGCCGGCCGATAGTCCTGAACTTGCCGCGTGGAAGAAGCGCGCCGAGGGCGTCACGATCATTCGCGACGACTGGGGCGTCCCGCACATCTACGGCAAGACCGACGCCGATGCCGTGTTCGGCCTGATGTATGCGCAGGCGGAAGACGACTTCAATCGCGTCGAGACCAACTTCATCAACTCGCAGGGCCGGCTCGCCGAAGCCGAAGGCGAGAAGGAGATCTGGCGCGATTTGCGCATGAAGCTGTTCATCGACCCCGCCGACATGAAGGCGCAGTACGCCGCCAGCCCGCAGTGGCTGAAGGCGTTGATGGATAGCTGGGCGGACGGCCTGAACTTCTACCTGGCCACGCACCCGGAGGTGAAGCCGCGCGTCATCACGAAGTTCGAACCGTGGATGGCGTTGTCGTTCAGCGAGGGCAGCATTGGCGGCGACATCGAGCGCGTCAACCTGGCGCAACTCGAGGCGTTTTACGGTGCGGCGACGCCAGGCACACAGACGGCTCGTCTCGAACCGTTCGATCCCAAGGCCCCGCCCGAAGAGCCGCGCGGGTCGAACGGCGTGGCCGTGGCCGGCAGCAACACCGCGTCAGGCAAGGCGATGCTGCTGATCAATCCGCACACCTCGTTCTTCTTCCGCGAAGAAGCGCAGGTCGTCAGCGAAGAGGGCTTGAACGCGTATGGCGCGCTGACCTGGGGACAGTTCTTCATCTACCAGGGCTTCAACGACAAGGCCGGGTGGATGCACACCTCGAGCAGCGTCGACAACATCGACGAGTATCTGGAGACCATCACGAAGCAGGCCGATGGCAGCTACACCTACAAGGTCGGCGCGGAAGAGAAGCCGCTAATCGCGAAGAAGATCGTCGTGCCGTTCAAGTCCGGCACGGGCATGAGCCAGCGTGAGTTCACGACCTATCGCACGCATCGCGGTCCGGTGGTCCGGTCCGTTGACGGCAAGTGGGTGAGCATCCGCCTGATGGAAGAGCCGATGAAGGCGCTGATCCAGTCCTTCTCGCGCACCAAGGCGCGCAACCTCGCCGAGTACAAGAAGGTGATGGAAGCGCACACCAACTCGTCCAACAACACGCTCTACGCGGACGCCGATGGCAACATTGCCTACCTCCACTCGAACTTCATTCCGAGGCGCGATCCGAAGTTCGACTGGACGAAGCCGGTGGACGGCACCAACCCCGCGACCGAATGGAACGGCGTGCTGTCCTTTGACGAGTCGCCGAACGTGGTGAACCCGCCGAACGGCTGGACCTACAACACCAATAACTATCCGTTCTCCGCGTCGGGTCCGCTACACAGCCCGAAGCAGAAGGACTACCCGGCCTACGTTGATTCCGGCAGCGAGAATCCGCGCGGCGTGCACGCGATTCGTGTGCTCGACGGCAAGAAGGGTTTCACGGTTGACTCGCTGATCAAGGACGTCGCCTATGATTCGTACCAACCCGAGTTCGAGGTCCAGATTCCGCTGCTGCTGAAGGCGCACGCCGCGGCGCCGGCGTCGAATCCGCTGAAGGCGAAGACCGCGGACGCGATCGCCGTGCTGAAGGATTGGGACTATCGCTGGTCCGTGACGTCGGTGCCGCAGTCAGTGGCCACCTTTTACGGCGACGACCTGTGGACGCGCGTCTCCCCGGAAGCGCGCAAGGCGAACGTGTCCGTGTACGAGTTCATGAGGTCGCGCGCCACCGCGCAGCAGCGCCTCGAGTCGCTTGCGGCCGCGGTCGACAAGCTGACCGCCGATTTCGGCAAGTGGCAGACGCCTTGGGGGGAGATCAACCGCTTCCAGCGCAATGACGGCGCCATCGTGCAGAAGTTCGACGACAGCAAGCCCAGCACGCCGGTGATGTTCCCGTCGGCGCGCTACGGATCGCTGGCCTCGTTTGGCGCGCGCGCGTATCCCGGCACCAAGAAGTGGTACGGCACCAGCGGCAACAGCTTCGTCGCGGTCGTCGAGTTCGGCGACAAGGTGACGGCCAAGGCGATCACCGCCGGCGGCTTGAACAGCGTGCCCGGCTCGAAGCACTTCAACGACCAGGCGGAACGCTACGCCACGGGCAATTTCCGCGAGGTGTACTTCTACCGCGAGCAGCTCAAGGGTCACACCGAGCGCGAATACAAGCCGGGGCAGTAATGGCGACCGCGAAGGGACCTTTCGACGTCAAGATTACGCCACAGGGCAGCGACACCTCGCCCGAGGGCCCAAACCTCGGGCGGATGTCGCTCGACAAGCATTACCACGGCGATCTCGAAGGGCCCGCGGTCGGCGAAATGCTCACCGCGGCCGGAATTACCGTCAAGGAATCAGCCGCGTACTCCGCCGTCGAACGCGTCACGGGCGTGCTGCACGGCAAGAAGGGCAGCTTCGCGCTGCAGCACACCGGCGTGATGGATCGAGGCAAAACCAGCTTGCTGATAACGGTCGTTCCAGACTCGGCCACCGGCGAGCTCACCGGGCTCACCGGCCGGATGGACATCATCAGGGACGGTAAGCAGCACTCCTACGTGTTCGACTACGAACTGCCGTAAGGGGTCGGGACTCTTTTCTTGGGTGATCAGAAACTGCAATACAGCCAGTAGTGCGCCGCCTCGGGGCAACTACTATTGCTGGGAATTCAGGGGCAGCACTATTCCCGGAGACCTGCGCATCTCGGTTCTAGGACCTGAAAATGGTCCCGACCCCTTGGCCTCGGCAGAAATTGCGGCGGTCCGGGTGGCGGCGGCGGATCGGCTGACGCGCGATTTTGGTGACGGCCATTGGTCCGCGCACACTTATGACGGGGCCGTAATGCGCGACATCGCCGTGTCTCGCGTGCTCGTCGCCAGGTCAGGCGAGGCGATCGTCGGAACACTCACACTCCAAACCAAGAAGCCCTGGGCGATCGATCTCGAATACTTCACGCCGGTGAAGAAGGCGATCTACTTGATCAACATGGCGGTCGCACCCGATCATCAGCGGACGGGCGTGGGCCGCGCGTTGCTCGAGCGCGCTTTGCTCGCCGCGCGCGGCATCCCCGCGCAGGCGATTCGCCTCGACGCCTACGATGGGCCGGCCGGCGCAGGCAAGTTCTACAGCAAGTGCGGCTATACCCCGAGAGGCGGAAAGATCTATCGCGGGACGCCGTTGTTGTACTTTGAGTTGATGACCCACCTCCGCTAAAGCTACGGTGGGTAAACAGGAGTGGGCGCGTGATCGATCCGAAGCCGGTAACTCTCGAAGGCCACGGCATTCGCCTGGAGCCGCTCTCGCAGGAGCACCATGACGGCCTGATCGCCGCGGCGTCAGACGGCGAGCTCTGGAAACTGTGGTTCACATCGGTGCCTGACGCGGCATCGACGAAGAGCTACATCAGCGATGCGGCGAAAGGGCAGAGCGAAGGGCACATGCTGCCCTGGGCTGTCCGGGATCTCTCTGACAATGCGATCGTCGGCAGCACCCGCTATCACGACATCGTCAAGCCGATCGATCGCGTGGAGATTGGCTATACCTGGTACGCGCAGCGCTGTCAGCGCTCGCACGTTAACACCACCTGCAAACTGCTGTTGCTCGAACACGCCTTCGACACGCTTGGCTGCGCGGTGGTGGGTCTACGGACGGATAACTTCAACTTCCGCTCGCAGAAGGCGATCGAAGGCATTGGCGCCAAGCGGGATGGCGTGTTGCGCCACCACCAGGCGCGCCGCGACGGAACCGTTCGCGACACGTATCTCTACAGCATCCTGAAACACGAATGGCGAGATGTTAGGCGTAATCTAGAGTTAAGGTTACATCGCTACGGACAATCAGTGGTCTAGTCGCCATTCTTTGGTCCTTAGGGCATGGCGCTATGTTCCATGACTGGCGTTCAGCGTGTGAATGTCGAAGGAGTTCCTAAATGCAGTGGGACGTGTATCCGGATTCGATCATATTGTCCGCGGGTGTTGAAGTTCAGGTCAGTCGTTTTCTGCATGCACAGGAATCGCAAATTTTTCCTGTGGCAGGAGACTCTTTTGTTGTGGATTTTCCAGACAACACAAAAGCTGGCGGTAGCGTGATTAGTAGCTCAGCGACTGGGATTGTGGCTGATATTGCTGGCGCACGATGGGCCTGGGAACAGTTGGGAACGCCATCGAAGATGAACAACGGACTGTTTAAGCTAAGGTTCGTCGTGAAGGGGCGGTTGTAGCGCCTCCAAGCTTGCAGCTCTGATCTGGGCGCCATCAAGCCCCACTATCGGCAGCAGACCTCAAGCCGATCGATCGCGTGAAACAGTGGCGATGCCTTTCGCTGCCAGCGCTCGAACGTTCAGCACCATTGCAGATTGCAGCTGCGAGAAGTGTTGACCCGCTCGGCTGCGCCGCTCTCGGTCTGTGCAAAGCAAAGCTTTCGAGCAATGTGCCGATTTGGTGGGGCTGAAAACGGCGATGGAACCGACCGCGCCACGGTGACGCATTCAAGCCTGAGCGGAGTGGATCGGCGCTGAGAGGCACATTGAGCTGCGATTCGAGAGGCCCGCGGTACCGTGAATTCGTGACCTGAGGTGGAGCATTACTGGTTCTTACAGGTCGTGGTAACTTGACCGACGTCCATCCTCGTGTTTTAGCAAATTCGGTGTCCAGTCGCGGGAAGGGCATTGTGCGTGGGGGCACAAGTGACTCAATCTGATTCTAGGCGCTTCAGAAGAACGTGACATCGCGGCTCGACTTGCGCAACAAGACAGCTGATGGTCACTACGACACATACACCTCCGATCAGGTCAAAGTCATGCTGATCGGCGTGCGAGAGTTTGTAGGACGGCTGTCTTCAGGTGCTGCCCTGAACCGTACCGGGAATCTGAGAGGGCAATTAGTGTGAGTCAGGCCACAGCAGCCTGCGCATAATAGCGCTCTTCGTACTCGGCAGGTGGCACATAGCCGATTGGCTCGAGCAACCGCCGATGATTGAACCAGTCGACCC
>DATMJU010000668.1:0-3412 GCA_035553795.1 Vicinamibacterales bacterium | reverse complement strand
GCATTTGATCGCCCCAGAGCATTTGATCGCCCCAGAGCATCTGATCACCCCAGAGCATTTGATCGCCCCACAGCATCTGGTCGCCCCACAGCATCTGCTGTGCGAGCGTGCTGTCGCCCCAAAGCATCTGCTGGCCGAACGGGGTCATGTCACCCCACAGCATCTGCTGGCCAAGCGGCGACTGATCGCCCCAGAGCATCTGCTGGGCGGGGATCTGATCGCCCCACAGCATCTGTGAGCCGCGGAGCACGGTGAGGCGCGCCGGGTTCACAACGCCGTCCATCCACGTCGCCAGCATGCCGAGCGAACCGACCACCGAGGTGCCAACAGGCGCGGCGAGGAGGTCAACCAACGGACGGCGGTTCTGCATCAACAGGCCGCTCGGTTGAATACTGCGGCCGCCAATCGTGACAGGGGGAATGTAGCCAGTCAGCGCGGTGAGCGCGCTGTTCACACGGCGTGCTGAATAGAAATTCACGCGGCCCAGGCCGGCGCGGGTGATGCCCTCCTCAGCCATGAACTTGGCGCTCAACTGCAGCGCAATCTTCACCTGTCTGGCGGTCAGCACGGTGCCTTCGAGCAGGAGCGCCGCGCCGCCGGCGACCATGGGCGCCGCCATGCTCGTGCCGCTCATCATGCGGTAGCCGTTGTTCCCGCCACCAGCCACATGCAGTGCCGGGTACGTCTTCGTGAGATACGCGCCCTGCGCTTCGAGCGAGACGATCTTGTTACCGGGCGCGACCACATCAGGCTTCAGCCCGAGTTCGAACTTCGTCGGGCCTCGCGAGCTGTACGTCGCAATCGTATCGTCGGAGGGGTCGACGGTGCCCCAGGTGACGAGCGCGCCAACGGTGATCGCGCTCGGCGCAACGCCAGGCGTCGAGATGCTGGCCATCACTTCCTGGCCGGCGGCATTCTTGCCGGCGTTGCCGGCCGATGCCACCACCACCAGGCCGGATGCCACGGCTTCTTCTACCGCGAGGCACAGCGGATCGGTCGCGCACGGCTCGACCTGCGTGTGGCCGAGCGACATATTCACCACGCGAATGCCGTACTTCTTCGCGTTCTTGACGGTCCACTGCACGCCGGCGATGACGCTGCTGGTGTAACCCGCTCCTTCATTGCCGAGCACGCGCACGTTGACGAGGTGCGCACCGGGCGCGATGCCGCCCTTGTAGAGGCTCGTCACGCCATTCGACGCGGTCTCGGAACCGGCGATGATGCCGGCGACGTGCGTGCCGTGACCGAACTTGTCGGTGGTCGACGAATCCCCAGGCACGAAGCTGATCGAGTGCATGACCTTGCCGGTGAGCGCGGTGTGCGGCGCGATCCCGGAATCGATCACCGCGACGCCAACTCCCTTGCCGCTGACCGATGGGTACGAACCAATGCCCAGGAAGCCGGACTGCCCGGCGCGTGCCTGGTCGGCCGCCGTCGCCTTGGTATCGACGGTCTGGAACGACGACACGATGGCGTCGCGCGAGATGCCCTTGATGCCCTCGACATTGCGGAGGACGTTCAGTTCGGCCGGTGTCGCCTGCACGACGACCATGCCGTCGAGCACGCGCATCACGGCCAGTCCGTCGCGCGCCGCCGCCAGCTCAATCGCCGCCACGTCGCCGCGAATGATTGCGCGCACCGGCGCCATGCTGTTGAGGCGCAGCAGAGCGAGAAGATCCTGGGAGAGCGAGGCGAGCGGCGCCTGTCCACTGACCGTGACCGATAACCAAACGAAGAGCGCAGTTACTTTGACGGCGCCTGGGGGGATGCGCATAAACGACGACGACTCCTAAAGTCCGAACCGGTGAGTCCTGTCGCAATTTCTGCGCCAGAACAGGACAATTGCGTCGCCCTGAAACGAAATTCCCTTAAACGCTTGATAACAAGAAACTTGCAGGACTAATGGCGAATTGTCATCCGCTACCAGTGCGTGCAACTATGTTAATTAATTGAACAGACAACTTGGTCAACCTGAATTAAACCTATTCAAATCAGCTACTTACATGGATGAGTCTGAATAGAACACAAACTGAAATATGGACAGGCATCAACGGACTTTATGTTCGTTTAGAACTACACAGAAGCCTGTATCAGTCGTCCGCCCTCAAGCCGCAGGGTTCGATCGCACTGCGCCGCGAGACGCGGATTGTGCGTCGCGATGATGGCGGTCAAGCCAAACTCCGTGTGCATCGATCGAAGCAGGCCGTGCAATGAATCAGCGGTGGCTTCGTCGAGGTCACCGGTCGGTTCGTCGGCCAGCAGCAGCGATGGCTGCATGACCAGCGCGCGTGACACGGCGACGCGCTGCTGCTCCCCTCCCGACAGCATGCCAGGACGATGATCGAGTCGATCGCCCAGGCCCACGCGCTTCAGCAGCACTTCCGCCTTCGGCCTCGCATCCGCGGCGGACTGCCGGGCAATGCGCAACGGCATCATCGCGTTCTCGATCGCCGAGAACTCCGGCAACAGGTGATGGAACTGGAACACGAACCCGATGTGGCGATTGCGAAATGCCACGCGCGCGCTGTCGTCCATCGTCGCGATCGCGTGCTCACCCACCTGCACCTGGCCGCTGTCGATCGCGTCGAGACCGCCGAGCACATGCAGCAGGGTGCTCTTGCCGACACCCGACGCGCCCATGATCGCGACCATCTCGCCCTTCTCGACCGTGAGGTCGAGATCGCGCAGCACGTGCAGGCGCTTGCCCGTCACGTTGTAGTACTTGTTGAGGCCGCTGACGGTGACGAACGGCATCGCTACTCGAACCTCAGCGCCTGCGCGGGATCGAGCTTCGCGGCCTGGCGGGATGGATAGAGCGTGGCGAGGAAGCACACCACGATGGCGCCGACCACGACCGAGATCACGTCACCAGGGATCAACTTGAACGGCAGGTAACTCACCTGGTAGATGTCGCTCGGAATGGTGATCAGACGGTAGCGATCGAGGAAGTACGACAACGTCGTGCCTCCGATGGCGCCGATCACGGTGCCGATGGTGCCGATGATCGATCCCTGCAGCAGGAAGATCAGCGTGATGCTGCGAGACGAGGCGCCCATCGTCTTCAGGATCGCAATGTCGCGCGTCTTCTCCATCACCAGCAGGATCAGCGAGGCGACGATGTTGAGCGCGGCGACGGCGACGATCAGGCCGATGCCGATGCCCATGCCGATCTTCTCGAGCATCAACGCGGAGTACAGCTCCTGGTTGACGTCGGTCCAGTCCTGCGTCACGTAGTCAGGGCCGAAGCCCTCGGCGATCTGGTCGGCGACCCGCGGCGCGTCGTAGGCGTCGGCGAGCTTGACCTCGATGTGTGCGATTCGGTCCGTGCCGGCAAGCAGGAGTCCGCGCTCGACGTCGACCACTCCGAGGCTCGAGTCGATTTCATACAGGCCCATCCGGAACAGGCCGACCA
>DATMJU010000667.1:0-4583 GCA_035553795.1 Vicinamibacterales bacterium | reverse complement strand
CTCCCAGCAATGAACGCGACGCGCTTGCCCGAACGCTGGTCCGCGGTTTTACCGCCGACTCGGACGACTCGGATCTCGTGGCCTCGGCGCTGGTGGGTGTGCTGGTGCTGCTGTTGCTGGTCGTGGCGAGCAATGTCGCGACGCTGGTGTTTGCGCGGACGTGGTCACGCGCGCCGGAGCTCGCCGTTCGCACCGCGCTCGGCGCCAACCGTGCTCGCGTCGTTGGTCAGTTGTTCTTCGAGACGCTGCTGCTCGGCGGCATCGCTGCCGTGATGGGTTTGAGCGCGGCCTACGGCTTATTGCAGTACTTCCGGCGGTCGCTTGAAGGCTGGCCTTTCTGGGTCACGCTCGAACCCAATCCACGCGTGGTCGCATTTGTTGTATTCCTCACGTTGCTGGTGAGCGTTGTCAGCGGCCTCCTCCCGGCACTACGGGTGACGCGGCATGATCTGCGCAACACGCTGCAGGCCGGCCGCGGGTTTGCCGCCGGCGGATTCGGACGCATCGGCGCCGTGCTGATGATCGTTGAGATCGCCTTGTCGATCGCGCTGCTCAACGGCGCGGTGACCATGGGGCGAGCGTTCAACGCCTATTTCAACGAGATCCCAGCGTTGCCGCAGAACCAGATCCTGACGGCGCAACTGGGCCGCATCCGCGCGCCGGAGACACGCGATCAGATCGTGGCGGCAGCCCGCGCACTGCCCGGTGTGATTGCCGCGGGGGCCGGTCAGCAACTGCCGCGACTTTATCCACCGCCGCGCGCGGTAGTCGTCGAACCGATTGGAGACGAGCCGGTGATGGCGCCGCGCCCTGCGCCAGGTCACGCCGTGAGTGACGGCTTTCTCGAAGCCATCGGCGCGCGTGCCACGAGCGGCCGTCTCTTGAACGCTGGTGATTTCGGGCCCGGCTCCGCTCCTGTGGCCGTCGTCAATGAACCATTCGTCAGCAAGTTCCTCGAAGGCCGCAATCCCATCGGCCGCCGGATCCGCATCGGCGAAAGTGATGCCGCAGATCAGCCGCAGTGGCGCGAGATCGTCGGCGTTGTGCCCGATCTCGGCTTGAGCGTCGGCGATCCCGAATTGACCGCCGGCTTCTATATCCCGGTGCGCGATGAAACGTTGTGGTATCTCGCCGTTCGAACCACCGCGGATCCACTGACGCTGACCGGTCCATTGCGGGCCGCGGTTGCCAGGATTGATCCGGACCTCCAACTGGAAGATGTCCAGACGCTTGAAGCGGCCGGCTACGAGGAACGGGTGTTCCTGTCGGCGATCGCGATGTCGCTGACCGCGATGGGCGGCATGGCCCTGCTGCTGTCGATTGTCGGCATCTACGCGTTGCTGTCGTTCATGGTGACGCGCCGGACGCGTGAGATCGGGATTCGCATGGCGCTCGGCGCAAAGCAATGGCAGGTGCTGCGATCGATCACGGGCGGCGCCGCGGTCTACCTGGCGATCGGCGGGATTCTCGGCACCGCGCTTGGCATCATCTTCGCGCAAGCCCGCGCGATCATCCTGATCAGCATTCCGGCACCGGGAGTCTGGATGCCGGCAACGATTCTGCTGACCTTGGCCGCCGCCGGATTGTCCGCGTGCTGGGTGCCAGCTCGCCGGGCCGCTCGCATCAAGCCAGCCGAGGCATTGAGCAGCGACTAGCGGACGACCTCCGCGCGCGTTTCCTTCGGGTGGAACGCCACGGCCATCAGGATCGCCGCGGCAAGCGCAAGAACTGCAGGCGCAAGGAAGAGCCGCGAAAAGTCCACGCTGCCATCAGCGGTGCGGAACACGTCGCCGAGCCATCCCCACAACAGGCTGCCCGCAAACGGCCCGACGCCGAGGATCACCAGGTTGAACAATCCCTGGGCGCTGGCGCGCGCATCGCGCGGGCAGCGTTCGTCCACGTAGATGTAGACCGCGGCGAAGAAGAAGGCGTAGCACATGCCGTGGACCAGGTTGATGGCGATCATCAGGGCCAGCGGGTCGCCGATCGCAAACACGAAGAACCGAGCCGCATGCGCGAGGATGCCGAGCGTCATCGTCCAGCGCCAGCCAAGCTTCGCCAGCGCCCATCCGAGCACCGCCATCGACGCGATCTCGGCGATCTGGCCGACGCTCATCGCCGGCATGATCCAGTTCTCAGCCAGCCCCGCGGCCTGCAGGAATGGGCTTGTCCACTGGAAATATGCCTGATGCACCAGCGCGTCCATCGTCGTCGCGATGAACAGCACGAGCATCGTCGGATCCTTCAACAGGCCAAGCGCTTTCATCGGCGCGCTCGCGCCTTCCTGGCGGGGCGCGGGCGGCGTGTGCGGCAATGTCAGCGAAAACGCGGCAAGCGCCATCGATGCGATGCCGGCGACGGTGAAGATGCTCGACAGCGCGGCGTTGAGATCGGCGCCCGTCTTGCCCGCGAGGATGAACACGAACGGCCAGCTCGCGGCGATCCAGCCGATGGTGCCCCACAGCCGCACCTTGCCGAACTCCGTCTTGGCGTTCGAGATGTGATGGAAACAGATCGCGTTGGTCAGCGACATCGTCGGCATATACGCCAGCTGGTAGATCAGCATGACGATGAAGAAGGACCAGAAGGTGGTCTGGAACGCGAGGGCGAACATGGCGGCGCCGCCGACCAGGTGGAGCACCGCCAATAGCTTTTCGGTGGAGAGCAGGCGGTCCGCGATCTGTCCACCGAAGTAGAGGCCGAACACGCAGGCGATGGCCTGGGTCGCGAAGATCCAGCCGATCTCGCCGCCGGTGAAACCGAGCACGCCGCCCAGGTAGAGCGCCAGCAGCGGCAGCCAGGAACCCCAGATCAGGTACTCGAGGAACATCATCACCGAGAGGCGCGTCGTGGCTGCTGTCATGATCGGGCTGAACTATAGTTCACTTCATGGCAGGCAGGCTGGGCGTAGGGTTTATCGGCAGCGGGTTCATTACCCGCTTTCACATTCGTTCGTGGGAAGCCGTCCGGGACGCGGACGTCAGGGGCATCTACAGCCCGACCCGCGCCAACGCGGAAGACGCCGCGGCGCTGGCCCGTTCGCTGCACGTCGGCGACGCGAAGGCCTTCGGGTCGATCGAAGAGATGGTCGCGGACGAGTCCATCGACTGCATCTGGATGTGCGGCCCGAACTTCGCGCGCGTCGAGAACATGGAGCGTATCGTCGCGGCGATCAAGAAGGGCGCAAAGCTCCGCGCCATCGCCTGTGAGAAGCCGCTCGGCAGGAACGCCGCCGAAGCTGCGCGCATGGTGGAACTGGTTGAAGAAGCCGGCGTGCTGCACGGCTACCTCGAGAATCAGCTCTTCGCTCCCGCTGTTGAACGCGGCAAGCAGATCATCTGGGCACGCGGCGCGGCCGCGTCCGGGCGTCCGTATCTCGCCCGTGCCGCCGAAGAACACAGCGGCCCGCACATGCCCTGGTTCTGGCAGGGCGATCTCCAGGGTGGCGGCGTCTTGAACGACATGATGTGCCACAGCCTCGAGGTCGGCCGCTACCTGCTGACCAAGCCGGGGGCGCCGCGCAACAGCATCCGTCCGGTCAAGATCTCGGCGCAGATCGCGTCGCTGAAGTGGTCGCGCCCCGCTTACGTCTCTCAGCTTCGTGGCTCGATGACCGACAAGGTGGACTACGGCCGTCATCCCGCCGAAGACTTCGCCCGTGCCAGTGTCACCTACGTCGATGAGGCCGGTACTCCACTAATTGTCGAGGCGACCACGTCCTGGAGTTTCGTCGGCGCCGGGCTGCGTTTGACGATGGAGCTGCTGGGACCGGAGTATTCGATGTCCGTCAGCACCCTCGATGGCGGCGCCAAGGTGTTCTTCTCGCGACGGCTGCTGGAGCAACAGGCCGGCGAGGATCTGCTCGAAAAGCAGAACGCCGAACAGGGCCTGATGCCGATTGTCGGCAACGAAGCCGCTGAGTACGGCTACGAGGCCGAGAATCGTTTCTTCACGCGCGCGTTTCTGGATGGCATCCAGCCTGACGTCAATTTTCATGCTGGACGCGACGTAACCGAATTGCTGATGACGTGCTACATGAGCGCGGAACAGGAGCGGGTGATCGAATGGAAACCGTCAGACCTGCTGTCGTTCATCCCGCTGCCGGCCAGGCGCTGACGCGCCGGCAGTTCGGCGCGGTCGCCGCTGGCGCCCTGATCACCCGCCAGTCGCGCCGTAGCCTTGGCGGAGGCGGACCGGTCATTGGCGTCCAGAGCTACAGCTTTCGCGATCGGTCGCTTGAAGAAGCAATCGCGGCGATGCAGAAGCTGGGCCTTCGCAGTTGCGAACTGTGGCAGGCGCACATCGAGCCGCGGCGCATCTCTCGCGAGGAGATGCGGAAGTGGCGCGAGACCGTTTCGCTCGATGCCTTTCACAGGGTCCGCGACCAGTTCGCGAAAGCGTCGATTGCGCTGAACGCCTACAACATCAGCATCAAGGACGATTTCTCGGACGCCGAGATCGAGCGGGCGTTCGACATGACCGCAGCCCTCGGCGCGCCGCTGATTACGTCGTCCTCGAACACGGCGGTCGTGGCCAGGATCGTGCCCGTCGCCGAGAGACGGAAGATGCTGGTGGGTATGCAC
>DATMJU010000666.1:0-6587 GCA_035553795.1 Vicinamibacterales bacterium | reverse complement strand
CCGGACTCCTCGAGGCCCAGCCTGCAAACCTGCTCCATATGCTCGCAGCTGGTTGCGCAAACTGAGGATTCCCCCAGAGGTTCTGAGCGTCGAGAGTACGACGCGCGAGCAAGCGGCTTTGAAGTATTCGATACTGGGTTTGGTAGTAGTCGATAGATGTCTTGTTCTGATCGTAGACTTCTTCGAACTTCACCACGTTCGGATTCTCGTTCTCGATCAGAATCTGAACCCTTGCGCTGTATATCGGCGTGGCGGTGAACGTGTAGATCGCCACCGATCCGAACACGATCACAAACGCGGTCAGTGCGGTCCACCTTCGCTTGTGTAGCACGCGAACGTAGTCGAGGAGATGGACTTCATCGGCTGGAGTTGGCACGTAGCCCCCATAGCCGGCGCCTGGTTGAGACGCGCTGGCGGCGAGCGCCAGTTCCTGGGCCCTATCTTTGTGCGGGCGTTGGGTCGCCGCAAACGCGGCATCTAGATCCGGCTGGTTTGGATCTGCGCCGGAGTCTATTTGTCGATCGGTCATTAGAAGAACCTTTCAGGAACCATGATCGTGTCGCCTGGCCGGACGATGTCGCTGAGCTTGACCCTCACCTCGACCGTCTTCCCGTTCTCTAGGCGTACGATCTTGATTCGACCTGTAGCACCACGCTCGCTAACTCCACCGGCAAGCGACAGCGCTTGCAGAACCGTGGTGTTGCGTTGAATCGGATAGGCTCCGGGTAACTTGACTTGGCCGAAAACGTAAACGGTTTCGGCGCGAGGAACGAAGATCGTGTCGCCGTCACGCAAAGCCACGCTCTGGCGAAGCGCGCCACTCTGCAGTTCCTTCAGGTCCACAGTCGTGACGTCAGTCTCGCTCCCGTTCGGCATCACCGGCCCAGATGTCGATTGGCCGGCTTTTGCTCTCACAATCAGAATCTCACCCGATGCATTGGGGAGCGACGATCCGGCCCGTGCGATTGCTTCGATCAAGCTCATGTCGCCGGTCAGAGCGAACGTTCCGGGATTCCGCACTTCACCAACAATGTGGATCTTCTGGCTCTTGTAACTGTCGACGCCGACCGCAACCTGGGGGTCCTTGAAAAAGCCATCCTTGAGCAAGCGCTTCAGTTCCGTTTCCAGTTCGCGCAGCGTCAAGCCGCCGGCCTTGACGCGCCCAATCAGAGGAAAGGTGAAGGTACCGTCTGCGTCAACCGGATACTTGCCGCTCAGATCTTCCTGATCGAACGAAGTGATCGTCAGAACGTCCTGCGGACCGATGATGTAGTCCGTCGCCGCCGGTTGCTGCTCCGCCGCAAAGAGTGCCGTCGCCATCGTCACAATGAAGGCGCCGAGCAGTACGTTGGTCACTGTCCGAAGCGATCTAATACCCATAAGTCACCGAAAACCCAGCACGAACGCCGCCGTACTCACGCCCAGGTAGTTCCGAACTGCGGTAAAACGACTGGACGTTGAAGCCAATGCGAAACTGCTCGCCGGCGTTGTAGCCAGCACCGCCACCCCATCGGCCAACAAAATCCCTGCGATCGATGGCGTCGATGATGCCTTGATACGCGAGCCGATCGCGGCCGCCTGTGGCCTGCACATCCCATCGGCCAACCACGCGCTGCGTCACGGTCGCCGTCCAGCCCGTTTGGATGTAATACGGCGTCAAAAGGTCGTAGGAGTACTGCAGGTCGCGATCTGCTTCCAACGACAGCCGGGTCTGGCTCGGAGCAGTGTAGGACACATTGACATCGGAGGTGATTCCCGAGAAGGCAGGGATCGCTGATTCGTCTGTGCCTTTCAGCCGCCGATAACCAACAAAAGCACTGCCGCGAATCAGCGCAAAGCGGCCAAGCTCAAACCCGGTGCTCGCGCGGAAGGTGTTCGAGTCTCGCAGGTTTTCGAATTCAAACCGTTCTTGCTCGACGCTCAAACGCGTGACCCATGTGGTCAGCGCCGTCAAACGTTGGCGCCAGCCGAGATCAATCGCGATGAGATCGCGACTCAGCGCCTGATTGAGGGGGCGGCCGCCAAACACCGCGTCTCCGTCGAACGAGCTCTTTAAACGTCGAATTTCAGCGCGCACGAGGCTCTTCGAAGCCACGCGAAAGTCGGCGCCTCCACGGAAACCAGTTTCGTAGCGGCGGGCACGAACGTCGATCTCGTATCCAGGGCGTTCGCGCGTGTTCAGCGTGCTGACGCCAAGAAAAGGACGAAGACGATTCAGTCGAAATTCATACTGCGCATTCACGTTGCTGTTCAGCGAACGCTCCGTCGCAAACTCACGGAAATACACGAGGTCTATTCCACCGTCGACCGTGAGCAAACCACGGCCAGTGCGAAGAAACAGCTGCGTGCCTGGACGAATGGTGAACGTGACGTCGCGTTGTTTGTTCGTCTGTGAATTGAAGACGTTGGTGTCGACGCCGAAGTCGGTGATCCCCAGCCGTGGGCGAACGCCAACTACGCCGAGCCGGATCGGCGCATCCGCGACGGGGTCGTCGCTTTCAGTGGGTACTTGCTGCGCCAGCGCCGGACTTGCAAGCAGTACAAACAGCAGGACTAACAAACGCGTTGGAGTCACCCTGGATTAAGCCCTTAATTCTAGTGCCGCGCGGCGGCGGCGAGAAAACACAGCTCCGCCCCTTGACTCACAGCCATGCCAAAAAAAGCGTACGGTTACGCTTCCTAGACACAGGGGCAGCCCGATCAAGAAGTAGTTCGGCAATCGCGAAAACAACTTCTCGTCCAGGGCAGGCTGCGAGCCTGTCTGCCGGACAAAGTGGCGTGGGACGTGACCCTTTGACTCGTCCGAAAGAGTCGGGGTTGCACGGTTTCGTCTCGCCCGGCAGTCGATTTGGAGTGGCGAAATTGTATCCCGAAGTCACGGTATGGGACACACCCAACTGAGGCATTGCTCCTTACATTTTCCTTAGGAAAAACGGCCAAACCCAAGCCTTTTCCAGCAACGACGCATTACGTAGTTGCGATGCGTGAGCCGATCTCCGGCCGTCCTGCACATTGCCTGATAGAGAGGCTGTGATGCGCAGGATTTCGTGGATTTTCATCATTTTTGTGGGGCTGGTGGTCGGTTCAGCCGAGGCTCGCCAGGCGGCCGACCACCCCAGGTGGGATGCCGCGGCGTCGATCGGACTGCTGTCCGCCAACCCGGCGCCCGCCGACGATCCCTACACCGGCGACTGGTACTTCGAAGGTCGATACGCCGCCTCAATCGGCCGCTACTGGACCGAGCACCTCGAGACCGAGCTCGAGTTCGTCGCCAGCACCGAAGGCGAACGCTACGTGCAGCGCTACTCCACGGCGCCTGGCGTGCCGCCGACCTACTCCTACACCGCGCACGAGCGCCACACCCTCCGGCAGGTATCGGGCCGGCCGCGTTAGGTAGGCAATGGTGGCAGTTCTTCGACGAACGCGTGGGTGCATCCGTACGTGTTCGTCGGCGTCACCGCCGGCTTCGGCGCAAAGGTCTACATCACGCGCAACGGGTTCTTCAATGCAGCACTCGTCGTGTCACACGCCAGGCCAGCGCGTACGGCAAGCATCATTGGCGGATTTGGAATTGATTTCTAAGAGGGGCCAATAGGCCGATAGGCGAATAGGCCAATAGGAAAACGCAAATGCGAATCATCATCATCGTTCTCGTCACGTCGTTACTCTCATCAACAGCTTTTGCGCAGGAGTCTTCTGACTGGCGCAAGGTCGCGGAGGCAATACCTCTCGGATCGAAGGTCAGAGTGCAACGACTCAACGGCGAGCGCGTGACCGGCACATTGATGCGAGTGGACGGAGACATCGTCTTGATCAAGCGCGACACGCGGAGGCCGGAGATGGCCGTCACCATCCCCTTCGACGACATTGGGAGGATCGAGCGCAGCAAAGAAGGCGGTGGGGTCAACATCGCCAAGGCGATCGCCATCGGCGCGGCCGCAGGCGCAGGCGCGATCGTGACGCTGATCCTGTTTGCGATGCAGTTGGACTGATCAGGGATCAGGGATCGGGGATCAGGGATCAGGGATCAGGGATCAGGGATCAGGGAGTTACGTCTTCGAGCGTCAAGTGCACGTCAGCAGCGATGTCGCGCGCAGCCTTCTTACCAAGCAGCGATTCGTATTGCTCGGCGAGAATCGCGCCCGTGCCGGGACGCTTCACCCAGAGATTCTCCGCGGTGAACGCCTCGCCCGCCCTCACCGGCGCGATGGTCACGACCGTCGCAAAGGCGAAGTCGATCGTCACCTGCTCTTCCTTCGCAGGACCCTTCGATCCGCCAAGCTCGCTGTGCAGCTTCGCGCTCGACTCGATCAGGTCGCGGCACGCCTTCTCGTCCATCGAGCAGACGATGTCGGGGCCCTGGCGGAACATGTGATCGGTGAAGTGACGCTCGAGGATCGACGCGCCAAGCGCGACGGCGCCAAGGCACGCGATGTTGTCCGTCGTGTGATCGGACAGGCCGACCACCGCGTTCGGAAACGCGTTCTTCAACTCCACCATCGCGCCAAGGCGCACCAGGTGCGGCGGCGTCGGATAGAGATTCGTGGTGTGCAGCAGCGCGTACGGCACCTTCGCGGTTTCGAAAATCTCAACCGCCTTCCGCACGCTCTCAATCGTGTTCATGCCGGTGCTGAGAATGATCGGCTTGCCGAACGACGCGATGTGCTTCAGCAGCGGGTAGTTGTTGCACTCGCCGGAGCCAATCTTGTACGCCGGGATATCCATGCGCCGTAGCCGCTCGGCGGCGGCACGAGAAAACGGCGTGCTGATGAAGATCATCCCCGCCGCTTCAACGTATCGCTGGAGCTCCTTCTCATCCGCTTCCGACAGCGCGCAGCGCTGCATGATCTCGTAGATCGACACGGTCGCGTTGCCCGGCACGACCTTCTTCGCGGCCCCGCTCATCTCGTCTTCGACGATGTGCGTCTGGTGCTTGACGACCTCGACGCCGGCGCGAGCCGCGGCATCGACCATCTCCTTGGCAACGGCGAGGCTGCCTTCGTGGTTGATGCCGATTTCAGCGACGACTAGCGGAGGGTGGGCGGGGCCGATCTTGCGGCCGGCGATGGTGATCTCTGGAAGCATGTCAGGCCAATGGGCCAATAGGCGAACGGGCCAATAGGAAGAACCGCTCGATAAGTTCTTGCAGCTCAGGGATCGACTTGGTTGAGTTCACACCAATTCGAAATTGCGCTCCACCTTCGAATCCCTTCGTGTACCAGGAACATAAAGCCCGAATCTTGTTAATCACCCATCGCTCGCGACCAACGGCCGGGCTATTGGCCCGGTGGCCCATAGGCCCATTGGCCTTATGCCGAAAGCCCTCGTCTTCATTCAAGCTTTCGGTCAGCAGCAACTCCATGTAATCCAGCAGGAACTGGCCGCGCTCTTCGTCGCTGATCACCCGTGCAGGACGGCCTTCCATCAGATCTCTCGCCTGCGCGAGGATCCACGGGTTGCGCAGCACGCCGCGGCCCACATAGACGCCGCTGACGCCGGACTTCATGCGCTGGACGATGTCTTCGGGCTCGATGCAGTCGCCGGATCCAAACACGGGAATCGAAACAGTCTTCGCAATCTCCGAGACGAAGTCCCAGTCGGCAACACCGCTGTAGCTTTGCTTCGCAGTGCGGCCGTGAATCGCGATCGCCTTCGCGCCGGCATCTTCCACGCGCCGCGCCAGGTCGCCGGCGTTCATCTCGCCTTCGTCCCAGCCCTTGCGCATCTTCACGGTGACGGGAATCTTCACCGCCTTCGACATCGCGGCGATGATCTCGGCGGCATGCGCGGGCTCGCGCATCAGGCTGCAGCCGGCATGGTGCTTCGCGATCTTCGGCACCGGGCAGCCCATGTTGACGTCGACGATGTTCGCACCCATCGACTCAACAACTCGCGCGGCTTCCGCCATCTTCGCCGGCTCACCGCCAAAGATCTGGATGGAGACGGGACGCTCTTCCTCGGTGTACTCGGCGTACTCGAGCGTGCGATCGATGCCGCGAACCAGTCCCTCGCTGCTGACCATTTCGGACACAACAAGCCCGCAGCCGCCCTGGCGCTTCACCAGGCGGCGGAACGCCGTATCGGTCATGCCCGCCATGGGCGAGACGACGAAGGGCGACGCGAGTTCGATGGGGCCGATCTTCATGGTGATTCACAAGTAGCAAGATGCAAGTAGCAAGATGCAAGAAATACAAGTGCTCTTCTTGCTACTTGCTACTTACTACTTGCTACTAATAAGGCTTCACATCCGCTGCATCTACTTCGACCGATACCGCCTGGCCGATCAGGTCTACCGACAACACGAGGCGCGCAGCAGCGCCCTTCTTCTGAACCAACCGCCCAACCACGCCCTTGAGCGGACCCGAGGTGACCTTCACCATGTCGCCCTCTTTGATCAGCGGCACCGGGTCGTAGGCCAGCTCGCTTTCCACCAGCGTGCGGATGCTGTCGATCTCCTCATCCGGGATCGGCGACAGGATGCCGTTGTTGCTGATGATCTGGACGACGCCGTCAACCTTCAGGACGCCGATGCGCTCGTCCGGGACGAAGCGCGCGAACACGTAGCCGGGGAACAGCGGCCAGTCGAT
>DATMJU010000665.1:0-10958 GCA_035553795.1 Vicinamibacterales bacterium | reverse complement strand
GTCGGCACGCTCGTCGACATCGGCCGCGGCAACATGGAGGTTGAAGACATGCGCGCGATCCTGGAGTCGGGTGTGCGCGCCGAGACGGGGCAGACAGCCCCGCCGCAAGGGTTGATGCTCTGGAAAGTTACCTATTAGTCGGGCCTGAAACCCACCTCGACGCGGTCTTGCCTGGGCTTGCCGATCCAGAGTGAGACCAGCCACACGAGTCCGCCTGCCGCGACGATGACCATCAGCAAACGCAGGAAGACCGCCATGCCCGCCATGCTGAATTCCGGGAACGGATAGCTCAGCCACGCGTCGCCGCGTTCGGTCGCCCAGTGCCACGCGGTGTGCGCGACGAGGGCGGAGAGCAGGATCGTGCCGACACGTTCGGCAACCACAAAGCGGAACAGCAACGTCAGCGCAGGAATTGCGACGACCAACACCAGCAGCTGGCCAATCTCGACGCCCACGTTGAACGCCAGCAACGACGCGACGAGGTGATCGCCGGCAAACTGCAAGCGCTCGCGCAACAGGAACGAGAAGCCGAAGCCGTGAATCAGGCCGAAGGCGAAGGTCACGATCCACCGGCGCTGCAGATGCGCGCCGACGATGTTCTCGAACGCCATGTAGACGATCGAGATCGCGATCAGCGTCTCGATCATCGGCGGGAACCACAGGCTTTGCGGCGCCATGCCGTACGCAGACGCAATCAGCGTCACCGAATGCGCGA
Organism: Vicinamibacterales bacterium; assembly: GCA_035553795.1. GTDB lineage: Bacteria > Acidobacteriota > Vicinamibacteria > Vicinamibacterales > UBA2999 > 12-FULL-67-14b. Next base: position 10,243 of record DATMJU010000665.1, on the reverse strand, counting down.
CGGTGAAAGACGTGATTACGATCGCCAGCGGTTTCAGCTTGCGGAACGGAATCACCAGGCAGAGCAGGAACAGCAGGTGATCGATGCCGTCGAGGATGTGGAAGAAGCCCTCGCGCGCGAACAGGTAAAACGCCTGGTGCCAGCGCGGATCGAGGTGCACGAGACCGGTCTCGGCATGCAGATCGAAGGCGCGCTCGGGCTGGCCGGGCTGCAGGAACCGCAGGACGATGTTCACCTGCAGTCCCAGCCGCGTCAGCCCCGGCTGGATCGCGAAGTCCGACTGATCGGATGTGATCGGCGTCTCGAACAGCACGTCGAGCATGCCGTTGTCCCAATAGATCTCGGTGCCGTTGTCCAGCCGGGGGCCGGTCTGGATATTGGCCAGCGCCGAGTCGTAATTCTCGAACGACCGATCCGACGGCAGTGAGGTGCGCGTCGCGACGATCTGCACCAGCGGAAGCTCGGCGCCGTTTTCGTAGACGTGAATGAAGTCGCGGATCCAGATCTGGGCGGCATGGCGCTCGGCCGCTTCCATCTTCGTGAAGTCCAGGTAGCCGCTCGGCAGCAGGGGGACGTCAACGTCCCTCATGGACTTCAGGGGCGCACGGACGAGCAGGCGAAGGGTCTGCCCCTCGGGTCTGACGAACCCGAAAACCGTGACCTCGTTTGGGACTTCGTGGGCGGTGATTCTGGGAGCGATGGCGACGAGCAGAACCGTCACCACGGCCAATCGGCTCAATAACTTGCTGGTTGTCACGACGCTCGACACGGCTATGGGTCCCAAGTATACTGGCGCCCGCTAAGCGGCCGGCGAGGGGAAAGTCGCCGGCGGCAGCGTTGCTTTGGGGCCCAGGCCGATGGCCGGGCAAGGGGAGCCAAGATGAAGAATCGCAAGGTTTTGACGGGCGCGGCATTTGTCGCCGTGCTGGCGGGGCTCGGCCTCGCGCAGGCGATGCTGGATGACGCAGCGGCGCAGGCGAAGCAGGTTCCGCGCTTCGAGGTTGACCCGTTCTGGCCGAAGCCAATGCCCAACAACTGGGTGTTTGGCCAGACCATCGGCCTCGGCATTTCCGCCGACGATCACGTGTGGATCATCCATCGCGGCAACGATCCGAACAACCTCGATCGCACCGAGTATGCGCAGCCGACCCCGAACGGTCCGCGCGTCAGCGAGTGCTGCATGCCCGCGCCGCCGGTCGTCGAGTTCGATCCGGCCGGTAACCAGGTTGGTGCGTGGGGCGGCCCGGTCGCCGGCGCGCCCTACCAGTGGCCCGAAAGCAACCACGGCATCGTCGTGGACCACAAGAACTTCGTGTGGATCGGCGGCAACGGCCAGCCGGACTCACACATCCTGAAGTTCACGCGCGACGGCAAGTTCGTGGCGCAGTACGGCAAGCCCGGCATCCGCAAGGATCCGGCGTCGCCTGCCGACAAGCCGGTCTATCGCTCGAACAGCCTCGACATGGAGAACTTCGGCCGCGTGGCGAAGATCTTCATCGACCCGAAGGCCAACGAGGGCTACGTCTCTGATGGTTACCTGAACAAGCGCGTCGCGGTCATCGACCTCGACAGCGGCAAGATCAAGCGCATTTGGGGCGCCTACGGCGAGCCGCCGACCGACGCCAACCTCGGACCGTACGATCCGACCGCGCCGCTGCCGCGCCAGTTCCGCAACCCGATGCACTGCGCGGAGATGGCGAACGACGGCCTCGTCTACACCTGCGACCGCCCGAACGATCGCGTCCAGGTGTTCACGTCGCAGGGCAAGTTCGTGTCGGAGCACCGTATCGCTCCGGAGACGCGCTCGGACGGTTCCGTGTGGGACATCGCCTTCTCGAAGGACCCCGCTCAGCAGTTCCTCTACATGGCTGATGGCGCCAACGAGCACGTCCGCGTGTTCGACCGCAAGTCGATGACCGAGCTCTACAACTTCGGCTACGGCGGCCGCCAGCCCGGCATGTTCTTCGGCGTGCACAGCATTGCCGTGGACTCGAAGGGCAACATCTACACGACCGAAACCTACACCGGCAAGCGCCTGCAGAAGTTCGTTTACAAGGGCCTTGGCCCGGCGCCGAAGGCCAGCAAGGTTCCGGCGTGGCCGGGCCTCGGCGGCAATAACTAGCTAGTCCGCTCGAATCTTGACGGCCGCCCTGGGAAACCGGGGCGGCCGTTTCGTTGTACGATGGCCTTTGACTCCATGAGCCTCGATCAACTGCTGGAGTGGATCCCAAAGGGCGGGCCCGAAGAGGCGCTGGCGCGCCAGGTGGAGTTCGACCGGCTGCCGCGGCACGTCGCCATCATCATGGACGGCAACGGCCGATGGGCGGGCGAACGCCAGCTGCCCCGCGTTGAAGGCCACCGTGCCGGGGTCGACTCGGTCCGCGACGTCATCGAAACCTCCGCGCGTCTTGGCCTCGACGTCCTGACTCTCTACGCCTTCTCCGTCGAAAACTGGAAGCGTCCGGCCGCGGAAGTGAGCACCTTGATGGGGCTGCTGAAGCGGTACCTTGGCCTCGAGCTCGAGACGCTGCTCCGCAACAACATTCGCTTCAACGTGATCGGCCGCGTCGAGGCGCTCGCGCCGGATATTCGCACCGAGCTGCTCGACGCCGAGCGCAAGACGGCGAAGAACACGGGCATGATCTTCAACATCGCGCTCAATTACGGCGGCCGCACCGAGATTGTCGACGCCGCGCGGCGCGCGATCGCGGCAGGTCTCAAGCCCGAGGCGCTCGACGAAGAAAACTTCTCGCAGTTCCTCTACACGGCCGGACAGCCCGATCCGGATCTGCTGATCCGCACGAGCGGCGAGATGCGCGTCAGCAACTTCCTGTTGTGGCAGATTGCGTACGCGGAGATCTGGGTCACCGACACGTTGTGGCCGGACTTCCGCTGCCGCCATTTGCTCGAAGGCGTGGTCGCGTATCAGAAGCGCGACCGGCGCTTCGGCGGCATCACGCCGCCGGTTCCCGCGGGCGTCCGGTGACACGTCTCATCAGCGGCCTCGTGCTCGCGGCGGTCGCGGCGTCGATGGTCTGGTTCTTCAGCTCCATCGCGCTGCTCGGCGTCGCGCTTGCGGTCGCCGCCCTTGCCTTCCACGAATACGAACGCATCGTCGACATCATCGGCGCGAAGGTGCCGTACTGGACCACCCTCGTGGCGACGCTGCTGGTGTGCTCGATGGTGCCGTTCCAGTGGGTCGACATCGAGTCGGTGCTCGCGGGCGCGCTGTTGCTGATCGCCATCAACGTGTTGAGCTCGACGCGCGTCGGCGCGCCGCTGCTGGCGGATACCGCGGCCGCGGTGCTGGCGCCGGTCTACATCGGCCTGCCGCTTGGCTGCCTGGTTGGCATCCACGCCATCGCCGGGCGCGAAGCGGTGTTCCTGATGATCGGCGGCGTGGCGTTCAGCGACACCGCGCAGTACTACACGGGCCGCGCATTTGGACGCACGCCGCTCGCGCCGCTGCGCAGTCCGAAGAAAACGCGCGAGGGCGCGATGGGTGGATTCATCATCGCGCCGTTGCTCCTGGCTCTCGCTGGTCCCTACATCCTGCCGGCCTTCCCGTGGTGGTGGCACGCCAGCGTCGGCTTCGGCCTCGTGGCGACCGGCATCATCGGCGACCTGTTCGAGTCGATGTTGAAGCGCGCGGCGGACGTCAAAGACAGCGGCACGCTCATTCCCGGTCATGGCGGCGTGCTCGACCGCATCGACGCCATGCTCTTCGCCGCGCCGGTGTTCTACTTCTTCGTCAGAAATGTCTAGCCACCGAGTCGCAGAGACCCGGAGGCGCATCGCCATCCTCGGATCGACGGGATCGATCGGCACGAGCGCGCTCGACGTCGCGCGGACACACGCCGATCGTGTCGAGGTTGTCGCGATCGCGGCTGCGACCAACGTCGGCGCCATGGCGCAGCAGATCCTCGAGTTTCGTCCGCGCGCCGTGGCGATGGCCACCGGCGAGGCGATGGACAAGCTGACGGCGGCGCTTGGCGGATCTCCCGCGGAGTTGTCGGGCGTCGGCAACGAAGGGCTGTGCCAGATCGCCGCGCATCCAGACGTCGACATCGTGCTGTGCGCCTCGTCGGGCACCGCGGCGCTTGACGCGGTGCTGTGCGCGATCGAGGCCGGCAAGACGATCGCCCTGGCGAATAAGGAAGTGCTCGTCATGGCGGGCGGCATCGTGATGGACGCGGCGCGCTCCAAGGGCGTTGCCATCCTGCCGGTCGACAGCGAGCACAACGCGATTCATCAGTGCCTGCACGGCCGCCACGACGGCGAGCTGCGCCGCTTGATCCTCACCGCGTCGGGCGGGCCGTTCCGCGGCAAGTCGATCGCGGCGCTGCAGTCGGTGACCGCTGCCGATGCGCTCAAGCACCCGACGTGGCAGATGGGGCCAAAGATCACCATCGACTCGGCGACGCTGATGAACAAAGGCCTCGAAGTCATCGAGGCCCACTGGTTGTTTGGCGTGCCCGCCTCGCAGATCGAGGTCGTGGTGCATCCGCAGTCGATCGTGCACTCGATGGTGGAGCTCAAAGACGGGTCGATCATCGCGCAGATGGGCATCACCGATATGCGCCTGCCGATTCAGTACGCGTTTGCGTACCCGGATCGATGGGACGCGCCGGTGCCGTTCCTCGACCTGACCAAACAGAAGGCCCTCGAGTTCCACGAGCCCGCGTGGGACGACTTTCCATGCCTTCGCCTGGCCTACAAGGCGCTCGAGGCCGAGCGAAGCCTGCCGATTGTGTTGAACGCGGCCAACGAGGTCGCCGTATCGTCCTTTCTAGAGGGACGGCTGGCGTTTACGCACATTCCGCAGGTGATTGCGCAGGCGATGGACGCGCACACCCCGGAAGCCGCGGAAACGTTGAGGGATGTCCGGCGGGTGGACGCCTGGGCCCGGATGCACGCGGCCGAGCTGGCCCGAGAGCTAGAATTAGATCTCGGATCTCGGATCTAGGATTTCGGATTCAAAGGACTCTACGTGACTACGCTTTTGTCGTTTTTGTTCGTGCTTGGCGTCCTCGTGTTCATTCACGAGTTGGGGCACTTCCTGCTTGCGCGCTGGAATGGCGTGCGCGTGCTGACGTTTTCGCTCGGCTTCGGCCCGAAGCTGCTGAAGGTGCAGCGCGGCGACACGGAGTACTGCATCAGCGCGATTCCGCTCGGCGGCTACGTGAAGATGGCCGGCGAGAATCCTGAAGATCCGCAGACCGGGGCGGACGATGAGTTCCTCTCGAAGACGAAGTGGCAGCGTTTCCAGATCCTGATCGCCGGCCCGGCGATGAACATCCTGCTCGCGGTGGTGTTGTTGGCGGCCGTGCTGATGCGCGGCGCCGACGTGCTCGCGTATCTCGACAAACCCGCGGTGGTTGGCCTCGTGCAGCCGGGCTCCCCCGCCGAGAAGGCCGGCATCCAGCCGGGCGACATCATCACCAAGTTCGGCACGGCAGACGTGCGGACCTGGGAACACCTCGACATGGCGGTCGGCGCCCGGCCGGAGCGCGACGTCGAAGTCGTGGTGCAGCGCGGCGGCCAGGAGCAGCGCCTGAACATCCGCGCGGATCTGACGGAGCTCAGCACCCGAAACGGCGCGCGCTTCGAAGTCGGCACGATCGGCGTGCTGCCGGACGTCTATCCAAGCGTCGCGTCGCTTGCGCCCGGCAAGCCGGCCGAAGCGGCCGGCCTCAAGGTTGACGATGTGATCCTGGCCATCGACGGCGAGCGGATGGTCTTCGCCTCGCAGATCGCGCAGACCATTTCGAAAAAACCGGGCGACAAGCCGATCGAGATTCGCGTCCGCCGCGACGGCGCGGAGCAGACGCTGTCGGTGATGCCCTACCGGGAAGGTGACCGGACGATGGTCGGCCTGGGCCCGAAGGAAGCCACCGTGTCATTCAAGCCGACGCCGATCGGCGCGATCGTGATGAGCGTCGAGCGCAACATCGAGATGGCGGGCATGATCCTCGGCACGCTGAAGGATCTGGTCACCGGCGAAGCGTCACCCAAGCAGTTGATGGGCCCGGTCGGCATCGCGCAGTTGTCGGGTGAGTCGGCTCAAGCCGGCTGGATCGCGCTGCTGGGATTGATGGCGTCGATCAGCCTCAACCTCGGCTTGATCAACCTGATGCCGATCCCGGTGCTGGACGGCGGCCACATCTTCATCATGGCCATCGAGACGATCTCGCGCCGCGACTTCAGCCTGGCGATGAAGGAAAAGATGCTGTTCGTCGGCTTCGTGCTGCTGATGACGCTGATGGCAACGGTGATCTACAACGATCTCACGCGCATCGCGTGGATCGAGAACTTGATGCCCTGGCGCTGACGTAGGGGAGGACTTCAGTCCTCCCTCAGCGCTTCAACACCTTCCCGGGGCGAGCATTCGTGTGCTTGCCCTCGTCCAGCACGACGACACCGTTGACCAGCACGGTGTCGATACCCACCGGATACTGAAACGGATCCTCGAACGTCGCTTTGTCGGCAACCGTTGCCGGATCGAAGATCACCAGGTCCGCCCACATCCCGTTCTTGATGCTGCCGCGATCCGTCAGTCCGAGAATGCTTGCCGGCAGTGACGACATCTTCCGAATCGCGTCCTCGAGCGGGATGACCTTGAGCTCGCGCACGTAGCGGCCGAGCGCGCGTGGGAAGGTGCCGAAGTTGCGCGGGTGCGGCACGCCGGCGCGCAGCGGACCATCGACCGCGAGCGCTGAGCCATCCGAGCCAATCGCCACCCACGGCTGCTTCATTGCCAGCGCCAGATCGGCTTCGTCGATGATGAAGTAGACGCAGCCAACCGAGCCGCGCTCCTCGATCAGCAGGTCGAACACGAAGTCGAACGGATCCTTGCCGGCCTGCTTCGCCGCTTCGGCGACGCGCATCCCTTCGAACTTGCGATTGGGCGACACCGGATCGTTCGTGCCGCCGCGTGTGCGGCCGATCGCCGCCAGCTGCACGTTCTGCCACGTGCCCGCCGATTGGTACCGGCTCTCCCACGAGGGATTGGTGTTCTCCATCTCCTTGCGGATGCGCGCGCGCTCGCGCGGATCCTTCAGGCGGGCGATCAGCTTGTCGGTGCCGCCGTCCTGCGCCCACGGAGGGATGGTCGCCGTCAGGCTGGTGCTGCTGGCGACGTACGGATACTGATCGGCGGTGACACGCACGCCACGCGCGCGCGCGGCTTCGACAATGTCGATGACCTCTTTCATGCGGCCGAAGTTCTTCTGGCCCGTCACCTTGATGTGGAAGACGTGGACCGGGATGCCGGCGCGCTCGCCGATCGCGATCGCTTCCTCGATGCCTTCGCGGAGCTTGCCGCCGTCGTAGCGCAAGTGCGAGGCGTAGAGCCCGCCCTTCGCGGCCTTTGAGACTTCGCCGAGTTCCTCGACCGTCGCGTAGGCATTTGGCGGATAGATCAGGCCGGACGACACGCCGAACACGCCCTGCGACATCGCGGTCTTCACGATCTCCTGCATGGCCGTGATGTCCGCGGCGGTCGCTTTCTTGTCCTCCTCGCCGATCACGAGCTCGCGCACCGTGCCCGTGCCGATGTACGACAGCACGTTTGGCGAGATGCCGCCCTTCTCGAGCGCGGCGAAGTAGCCGTTGAAGTCGGTCCACGGGGCCGTCGCGGACGCGGCCTTGCGCGGCGCCACCGATCCGGACTCGCCGATCACCTCGGTCGTCACGCCCTGCCGGATCTTGCTCTGGCCGTTGCCGTCGGTGATCAGCGGCATATCCGAGTGACTGTGGAGGTCGATGAATCCGGGCGCCACCGTGCGGCCCCTGGCATCGATGGTGCGCGTCGCGGTGCCTGTCACGTCGCCGACTGCCGCCACCTTGCCGGCGGCGATCGCGATCGATCCCTTCACGGGCGCGCTGCCCGTGCCGTCGACGATCTGCGCGTTGGTGATCATTACGTCATACGAAGGGACTGGCGCCTGTGGTGGGGTGTTTGAACAGCCGGCAATCAACGGCAGCAGCAGGACCGCTGCGAAAAGCTTCTCGCGCTTCATCTAATTCCCTTTGAACCTGGAAACAATCGATTCCACGAAGCCGGCGCTGGGACCAGCCGGCGCCTGGACGATCGGCGAAATGTTGGCGCGCGTGGCGGCATCGGCAGCGGCCGTGCCCTGGATGGCGACGACAGTGTGCGCCAGCAGGTCCGAGACCTGGTCCGCGCCAAAGGTCGCGGCGAAATTCAACACCGCCGATGCACTGGTAAACGTCACGAGATCAATCTTGCGATCGAGCAGCAGGCGATAGACGTCGATGTGCGAGTCGGTGTCGCTGATCACTTCGGCGCCCTGCGAGCGCAGCAGCTCCGCGAGATCGTCCGGCTGTTCCTTCGAGTGCATGATCAGCGCGCGCCGCCCGAACAGCGGCCGTGAGTCAAACCAGCGCAGGTGATCGCGGAAGTTCACGACCTTGCCGACGATCAGCAATCCCGCGCCGACCGGTTCGGCCTTCACGGCGTCGGCCAGTTCCTGCAGCGTGCCGGTCACCGTGTGCTGCGACGACAGCGTGCCGCGCAGGATGATCGCCGCCGGTTCGTCCGGCGACCGCCCGTTGTCGATGAGCGCATTGAGCATCTTCGGCAACTGCTGCGGCCCGGCGTAGGACACGATCGTGCCTTCGAGCGTGGCGAGCGCGGCCCAGTTGATGCGCAACTTCTCGCGTCCCTCGTCTTCGTGGCCCCGGACGAACGTCACGGTATCTCCCGCGCCCGGATAGGTGATCGGCACGCCCGCGTAGGCGCTGGCGCCGATCGCGTGCGGAATGCCGGGCACCACTTCGTACGGCACGCCCTGCTCGTGCAGGAACAGCGCTTCTTCGCCGGCCTGGTCGAACAGGAACGGATCGCCCCACTTCAATCGCGCCACCGTCTTGCCCTCGCGCGCCTTCTCGGCGATCAGGTAGGAGATCGCGTCCTGGTCGCGTTGTTCTGGCGCGGCGCTGCCCACGTCGATGCGTTCTGCATGCTTCGGCGCGATGTCGAGCAGAGCAGGGTTCACGAGGTGATCGAAGATCACCACATCCGCCTTCTGTAAGCAGCGGTAGCCGCGAAGGCTGATCAGGTCTGGAGCGCCGGGACCGGCGCCAATGATGTAGACGGTCGATCGCACGGGGGAAATACTACAGGAGGACGTGGGTCTTGGGGCTCGGGCTTGGTTTACTGGGAAACCGGGCCGTAGTATCCGCGCTTGGTGCGCGCCGTGGCGTTCGGGCGTGACGTCTGCACGATGATGCGCCGGAACGCGCCGTCGCGGCGGGGGTTCTTCGAGGCGTAGCCCATCGAATACTGGCTCGAAAGCTCGTCGGCGATCTTCCCGTAGACGTCCTTGAGCTCTTCGATCTGCTTCGCGAAAAAGGCGCGGCCGCCGGTTTCCTGCGCCAGCTGCCGCAGCACGAACTCGGCTTCACGGAAGCCCTTGAGCGCGCTGGTTTCTCGGGGCTGCAGGCCGATGGTGTAGATCGCCGTTTCGGATCGCTTGGCCAGTTCCAGCACCTCTTCGAAGCTGACCAGGCTCGACGTGTCCTCGCCGTCCGACAGCACGACGATCGCCTGGCGCCGCACTTCATCGGGATTCTTGGCCTTCACCTTTGCGAGTTCCTTGAGCGCGATGTAGACGGCGTTGTGCAGGGCGGTCGAGCCGCCCGCCGACGTGGCGTGAATCGCCGACTCGAGCTCTTCGACCTTGTTGGTGAAGCCCAGCTTGATCTCGACGCGGCTGTCGAAGTCCACGACCTGCGCCATGTCCTGCGGGCGCAGCGTGCGCGCGAAGCCAATCGCGGCTTCCTGCGCGTTCTCCATGCGCTGTTCCATGCTGGCGCTGGAGTCGATCAGCAGCGACAGCGCGATCGGCAGGTTGGTGCGGTTGAAGTAGGTGAGCTCCTGCTTGGCGCCGTCCTCGAACACCGAGAACTCGGATTGATCGATGTCGGTCAGGTAGCGACCCTGCGCGTCGGTCACCGTGACGTTCAGCGAGACCACTTCCACGCCCGCACGGAAGACCTGCGGCTTCTCCTGGGCCACGACCGTGGTCATGGCGATACAGGCGACGAGGAAGGCGCGCGCCAGGACTCGCATCGCTATTTGGCTTTCTGCCCGCGCGCCGGACCGCCGCTGGCCTCAACCCCGGCCTTCGCCGCCGTGACTTCCACCTTCTCTGGCGGAATCAGCGATTCGGGGCGCGAATAGACGACGCGGTGCTGGCTCTTGAGGATTCCCGCGAGC
>DATMJU010000664.1:0-4032 GCA_035553795.1 Vicinamibacterales bacterium | reverse complement strand
TCCCGATGGCGAAGTACTCGAAGCTCCGCGAGCGCATCCTCGCCGAGGGCATCGTCGCTGCCGGCGACCTGCATGAAGCACCGGCTGCGACACTCGACGAACTGCGCCTCGTCCACGGCGGGTCTTACGTCGATGCCGTGGTCAATGGCACCGTGCCTCCCGACATCCAGCGGCGCATCGGCTTTCCGTGGTCGCCGCAGATGGTCGAGCGATCGCGGCGATCGGTGGGCGCGACGATCGCGGCGTCGCGGATTGCGGTGGATGAAGGTGTCTCTGCGAACCTGGCCGGCGGCACCCACCACGCCTTCGCCGATCGCGGCGAGGGGTTCTGCGTCTTCAACGACGTGGCCGTGGCTGCACGAGTGCTGCAACAGGATCAGCACGCGCGCAGGATCGCGGTGATCGATCTCGACGTGCACCAGGGAAACGGAACGGCGGCGATCTTTCATGGGGACGAGTCGGTGTTCACCTTCTCGATGCACGGTGACAAGAACTTCCCGTTCAAGAAGGAACACAGCGATCTTGATGTGGCGCTGCCGGACGGCACCGGAGACGATGAGTACCTCGGACTGCTGCGGCGGCACCTGCCGGAGGTCCTGAACCGGCATCAGCCTGATTTCGTCTTCTATCTTGCCGGGGCCGATCCGTACGAGGGCGATCGGCTCGGGCGCCTGAAGCTGACCATCGACGGACTTCGCGAGCGCGACAGGATCGTGCTGGGCGAGTGCAGCCGCGCTGGGCTGCCGGTCGCGGTGTCGATGAGCGGCGGCTACGCCGAAGACGTTGACGCGATCGTGTCCATTCACACCAACACCATTCGAACGGCGGCCGCACAGACATGGCACAGCACTTCCGTCTCCTGAACGAGCAACAAGTCCACTCGCTCCTGCCGCTCGGCGATCTGATCGCCGCGATGGAGTCCGCCCTGGCGAAGTTTTCGTCTCGCGAGGTGCTGCAACCGGTCCGGTCCGTCCTCACGGTCGGCCCGACGAAGGCGTACTTCGGGTTGATGCCGGCCTACGTGCCGTCGCCGGCCAGCCTTGGCGCAAAGCTCGTCACGGTGTTCGGCGAGAACCACAAACGCCAGCTGCCCTCGCATCTCGCCACCATCCTGCTCCTCGATCCGGATACTGGCGGCTTGCTCGCGATCATGGATGGCCGCTACATCACCGAAGCGCGCACGGCCGCGGTGTCAGCGGTGTCGACGCGGTTTCTCGCCAAACCCGACGCTGGAACGCTGGCGATCATCGGCAGCGGCGTGCAGGCGCGCAGTCACCTGGAGGCATACCAGCACGTGCGGCAACTGAAGGAAGTGCGCATCTGGTCGCCGAATGCGGGAAGCCGTTCGCGATTTGTGGACGACATGAGTCCGTCCGTGAACTTCCCCATCGTCAACGCTCCGACGGCAGAGGCTGCCGTGCGAGGGGCTGACCTGATCGTTCTGGTCACTTCGTCGCCGACGCCGGTGATCGAAGATGCCTGGGTGGCTGATGGCGCTCACGTGGTTTGCGTCGGGGCGTGCCGGCCCACGCAGCAGGAGATGCCGCCGGCGTTGGTGAAGCGCGGACGCCTCTACGTCGACTCGAGCGCAGCGGCGCTGGTGGAGTCCGGCGACATCGTGATGAACATCGCGGCGGGACTGTTCGACGCCTCGCATATCCGCGGAGAGATCGGCGAGCTCGTACTCGGACGGGTGCCGGGACGCTCAACCGCCAGCGAGATCACCATTTTCAAGTCGCTCGGGATGGCCGTGGAAGATGTTGTCGCCGCGGACCTCGTATTCAGGCGCGCCTCGGAATCGGGTGCTGGAACGGAGCTGACGTTATGAGGGACCAGGGATCGGCGATCGGGGATCAGGGTCACGGTCCCGCCACGCCTCGAAAGAAGCGCACGTGGATCCTGGTGGTCATCGGGATCTTGTTCGTCATGTTCTGCATCGCGGTGGGCGCCATCATCTTCACGGTCTCCTACTTCCGCGACAACGTGCAGGTGACGCGCGACGTCTCCGATAGCGGTGCCGTGGACGCGTTCGCGGCGGCGAGGGCGAAGTTTCCCGGTCAGCAACCGGTCGTGCAACTGATCGACGGACACCCGCAGGTGGTACCTCAGACCTCGCGGCCTAATGCCGGCAAGCCGGTGACCTCGCTGCATGTCCTCGCGTTTGATCGCAACAGCGGCGAGATGGTCCGGTTCACGCTGCCGTTCTGGCTGTTGCGAATGAAGTCCGGTCCGATCCGGCTGAGCGCGTATTCGCAGGGCTGGGACGATCGCGGCGTCAGTTTCGACATCAAGGAACTCGAGGCCGCCGGCCCCGGCATCGTCGTCGACATCGATCGCGAGCGCGAAGGGCGAATGCTTATCTGGGCAGAGTGAGGAAGCGGCGGACGCGGGCCAGGAAATTCTCCCTCGCCTCCGGCGCGGCAACCGACGCCACATGCGACCGCGCGTCGTCCAGCTCGACCCGGCGCGTGCTCATGATCGTAGAGATGTGATCGAGTAGCCCCGGATGCGCGGCCGCGAGCGCACCGAAGTCCTTGGCGGTAATCTCGAGAACGCGGAGGTCCTTCACGGCCCTGACGGTCGCGGTGCGCCGGTCGCCCGTCAACATCGACATCTCGCCGAAGAATCCGCCGGCCGGAATGACGGCCACTTCCTGACCTGACGGCTCGAGCACGACGCGCGCCTGCCCCTCGAGGAGCACGAACATCGAGTCCCCCTCGGCGTCCTGGCGAACAATCGCCTCGCCGGCGGCGAACAAGTGTTCGCGTGACGCCTTCGACAGCGCGTAGCGCGTATCGAGGTCGAGCGGCTTGAAGAGATCGAGACCGCCCAGCAGCGCCGACGCCGCGGCAATGTGTTCGTTCGTCCGCTGCGGCTCTTCGCTGCGCTCGTACTGGACCTGGATGGGATACGGAATCTCGATGTTGCGGCGGCGGAACGTGTACCAGAGATTGGTGCGCACCTGGTCACGCGCGTTGCGATCGATGGCGTAATCCTCGATCCAGAACTGCGCGACATAGTCGATCGACGAGGCGCCGAAGCCCTTGACGACCACCTGCGGTTCGGGCGACCGCATCACCAATGGCGAGTTCGCGATCGCCTCGTGGATGGCCTCCTTCACGTCATTCGGCGGCGAGTTGTACGCGGCGCCGATCTCGACTTCGATGCGCGTCGGGATCGTCGGCTCCGAGAAGTTCAGCACCGGCTCCTTCGAGATGACGCTGTTGGGGACGATGAGAAACTGGCCGGACTTGGTGCGAAGCTTCGTCGCCCGCCACGTGATCTCCTGCACCTGCCCTTCGCGATCGGCCACCTGCACCCAGTGGCCCACGCGAAACGGCTTCTCGATCTGGATCGCGAGCCCTGCGAAGAGGTTGCCCAGCGTGTCCTGTAGCGCGAAGCCGACAACGACGGCGCCGACCGCGGAGGTGGTCAGCAACTGCTCTCGCAGTAGCATCGTGCCGATCACCATGAACAGGACGATGACGAGGAAGTCCTGCACGATCGCGGGGAAGCGATCCGACGGCCGATCGACGTTCCAGGGGTTGGCGAGCGCCGCGACCGCGGCGTTAACGAGCGCGAGGACCAGCGTAAGGCGTGCGAGTGCCGACAGGAGCTGGACATCGCCAAGCCCCTGCCGCACCGCCACCTCGAGCAGTACGTAGCCGAGAATCAGCCAGCCCGAAAATTGCAGCCGGCCCCGGATGAAGCGACTTACGGGAGGCCTCCCTCTTTCTTGAAGGCCGCCACGTCAGCCGCGGCAATCTTCACCGCCACGAGCGCGGGATTCGAGCCACCCTTCGAGTCCTTCTCGGGGTCCACTCCTCGAGCGCCGCCTGATGCGGTGACCTGCGCCTGCTTCTTCTCGCCGCCGCTGGTCGGCAGCATGCGGCTCAGGCCGAAGCCCCGCTTCTTCTCCTCGCCCTTTTTCTCTTCGGCCTTCTTTTCCTCGGCCTTCGCGTCACCACCCGTCAAGCCAGCCGCGCCGGCCTCGACGGTTGCGATCGCCGTGAGCGGCACAGGCTTGTAGGA
>DATMJU010000663.1:0-13218 GCA_035553795.1 Vicinamibacterales bacterium | reverse complement strand
CATTCGAGTCGCGCACGCCCTACGTCAATCCCGTCGATCGCAAGAACCTGAACCGCGTGTTTCCGGGCCGCGCCGATGGCACGCAGACCGAGCGCATCGCTTGGACGATCACGACGGAGATCATTCGGCGTGCCGACGCACACATCGAGCTGCACAGCGGCGACGGCGCGGAATGGCTCGAAGGTTTCGTCGGCGCCTACGGCGGGCCGCTCGCCACGGATTACGAGCGGGCCAGGGCCATGGCGCTGGCGTTCAACTTCAGGAACGTGATCCGGTATTCGATGGACACGCAGCAGCAGATCGACAGCGGGCGATCGCTCAACCGGCAGGCCGTCGCGGACAAGAAGCCGACCATCCTCGTCGAGATGGGCGAGAACGGGCGCCGCGATGCCGCGTTCGTGACGCCGATCGTCGACGGCGTCCTCAACGCGCTGCGAGTGCTGAAGATGCTGCCGGGCCCGGTCGTGCCGCCAGGCGCGCCGCCTCGATGGTTTGATGCCACGACCTCGGCGACTGCGACGAAGGGCGGCATCCTGACGCCCGCGTCCACGACGGCCCGCGCGATCAGCAAGGGCGAGTTGCTGGGCACTGTTCGAGACTATCGAGGCACGCTGCTCGAAGAAGTCCGCTCACCCGTTGATGGTTACGCGCTTTACGGGCTGGCCGGGCCTCCGGTCACGGCCGGCGACACCATCGTGACCATCGCCATTCCCGCGAAGCAGCCGATGTAGATTCGGCCGGCCGGGCGACCAGCCATAGCTCCCCAACGTCCACTCGTTGGGTGGGACGAGCCAGGGGACCACCTCGCGGCTATGGTGCCGGCATGGTCAACCTGCTGGGCGATCTCCGCTATGCGTGGCGCGGCATTCTCGCGCGTCCCGGTGACGCCGCCATCGTCGTGCTCACGCTCGGCCTCGGCCTTGGAGCGACGGCCGCCATCTTCAGCGCCGTCCATGCGCTGCTGCTCAGGCCGTTCCCGTTTGCCGATCCGGATCGTCTCGTGCGCATCACCTCGGTGCGCGGCGGCGAAGACGGCATGCTGACCGTCCCCGAGCAAGACGATATTCGCGGTCTCGATCAGATCGTCGAGGACATCGCGCTCTACACCGACCAGGGCATGTATAACGCGAGTGGTTTTGGCGCGCCCGAGGAACTGCCGGCGACCATCGCCACCCACAACCTGTTGCGCGTGCTTGGTGTTGCGCCAGCCATCGGCTCGGTATTCCCGGCGGAGGCGGATCGATCGCGGCGCTTTGATCTTGTCATCTCGCATGCGCTATGGACCCGGCGCTTCGGGCAGGATCCAAACATCGTCGGCCGCACCATGACGCTTGATGGCGCGCCCGGCTACTACATTCACGGCGTGCTGCCGGAAGGCATCAACTTTCCAACGCATTCCGACTTGTTCCGCAGTTCGGGCATCGGGGAAGCCGGCGCCTTTTACCAGCGGCGTGACTTGCGCCAGCGCTACGGACTGGCACGGCTGAAGCGCGGCGTGTCGGTGACGCAGGCGCAAGCCGCGCTCGATACGCTGGCCGCGCGATTGGCCGCCGACTTTCCCGCCAGCAACGCCGGGCTGGGCTTCCGCGTGCAGCCACTACGCGACCTGTACGTCGGCAACGTCCGGCCGTTCCTGCTGTTGCTGTTTGCGGCGGTGGTGCTCGTTCTTGCGGTCGCGTGCGCCAATGTCGTCAACCTGTTGTTGTCGCGGGCGATTGCCCGCGATCGTGAGCTGTCGGTCCGGATGGCGCTTGGCGCGAGTCGATGGGATCTGATCCGCCAGCAGCTCGTCGAGAGCGTGATGCTGTCGCTGCTCGGCGGCCTGGCCGGCGTGGGTATCGCCTGGGCCGGCATCCGTGCCATCGCCGGCATGGTCAAGGTGCCGTTTCCGAGCTGGATGACCATCGGCCTCGACGGCGCGACACTGGCGTTCCTGCTCGGCGTGTCGATTGCGACCGGCGCGATCGCCGGGCTGGTCGCGGCTTTGCGCCAGTCCGATCGCAACGTCGCGGGCGCGCTCAAGGACGGATCGCGCGGCTCGTCTGGTGCGCGACATCACGCGCTCCGCCAGGCATTGGTGATTGCGGAAGTGGCGCTGGCGATGGTGCTGATGGTCGGCGCCAGCCTGATGGTGCAGAGCTTCGTTCGCCTCCAGCGCAGCGACACCGGTTTTCAGCCGGATGGGTTGCTGACGTTCCGCGTCGAAATGGGATGGCGCGCCTACGACACCCACCAGAAGGTGATCAACCTCGTGGATCGCACCATCGATCGCCTGCGCGAGCTGCCGGGGGTCGACGGCATCGCCATCGACAGCAACCTGCCTCTGTCCGGCAAGCCGAGGGAACCGTACGCGGTGGCGATCGACGGACAAGCGGCGCCGGACCGCGAAGCCAATCCGTTCGTCCATCTGCACGTCGTCGATCCGAACTACTTCACGGCGATGCGGGCTCCGCTCGTGAGGGGACGCGTGTTTGCGGATACCGACGTCGCGGCGTCGCTGCCGGTGGCGATCGTCAGCGAGACTCTCGCGCAGCGGCTGTTTGGCGATCGTGATCCGATCGGGCAGCGTATCGCGACGGGCAACCCCGACGTGCCGGCCAATTGGGCGACCATCGTCGGCATCGCGGCGCCGGTGAAACTGCATCAGCTCGCGGCCGCGGGCCACCTGGACGTCTACCGTCCACACCGGCAGCGCTGGGTCAATGGTTTCTGGTTTGCCGTGCGCACCCGCGGCGTTCACCCGGCAAGCCTAGCGAACGTAGCGCCGGCGACCGTCACGGCGCTCGATCCCGATCAGTCGTTCTTCGATGTGCAGGTCATGACCGATCGCATTGCCTCCGGCATCTGGCAGCAGCAGGTGTCGGGCGCGCTGTTTGCCGCCTTCGGAGGGCTGGCGTTCGTGCTCGCGGTCATCGGCCTGTATGGCGTCCTCTCCTATACGGTGACGCAACAGCGCCGCGAGATCGGGGTGCGGATGGCGCTCGGCGCCGGCGCCGTCGAGGTGCGGCGCATGGTCGTCGGCCGCGGCATCCGGATGGCCGCCCTCGGTGTCTGCGCCGGCCTTGTGGTTGCGATCGTCGGCGCGCGACTCGCGGCCTCGTTGTTGTTCGGCATCTCGTGGTCCGACCCGGTGACCTTCATCTCCGCGCCGATCGCGCTGTTGGCCACCGCCGCGGCGGCATGCTACATCCCGGCCAGGCGAGCCACGCTCGTGGATCCGCTCATCGCCCTCAAGCCGGATTAGCGACTCGGCGGCCGACCCTCAGTGCGTCTTCAACGTCCAGTCGTCAATCGCCACCGACCATCTGTTGGAAACACGAGGCGCTGGCGCGGCCGCGTGCGTAAGGATGTGGTTCTCGCAAACTCCAAATGCCGAGGACTTGGCGGGCCGTCCCTCTGCGGCTCGCCGTTTTTTTGACGCTGTGACGCCCGCTGGACCGACGACATCTCATGAGCGCGTAGCGCTGCTGGACGCAGTTCGCGGTGTGGCCCTGGGCGGCATTCTCCTCGCCAACCTGATGAGTTTCTTCGGCACCGACATGATGGACCCGTCGGTCCGCGAGGCCTTGCCACTGGGGGAGGCGGGCGAGGCGGTACTGTTCGCCATCAACTGGCTGGTGGAAGGGAAGTTCTACTCCATCTTCTCGATGCTGCTGGGCGTGGGCTTTGCGATGCAGTTCGCCAGGGCCCGTGCGCGAGGTGAGTCGGCAGCTCAGTTCGGCCGGTTCTTCCGCCGCAGAATGGGCGTGCTGATCGCCATCGGTGTGACGCACATGTACGCGCTGTGGTCCGGCGACATCTTGACGTTGTATGGCGTCATGGGGTTGCTGCTCCCTTCAATCGTGCGCTGGCCCGTGCGCGCCCGGGCAATGGCGCTGGCCGCGCTGTTCTGCGTTCCGATAGCGGTTCACGTCGTCGTGCTTGCCACCGACGGGCGATTGAACCCGCGCCCGCCGTTCGCGGCGGTGGGCGCGCAGTTGCGCCAGCAGCTTGGCGTCGCCGATCGTCCGGCTCTGGATGTGTTCGCCCACGGCTCGCCGTCGGACTACTGGGCGTGGAACGCGTCGTTCGCGGTGGCGCGGCCGGGAACGTACCTGCAGTCGGGCCGGCCGGCGAAGGTGCTCGCGTTGTTCCTGCTAGGGGCGTGGATCGGCCATGCTGTCGTGCGGCGTCTACACGAGATCAGGCGCACGCTGTGGATGACCGTGATCGCCGGAGCCGGCATCGGCCTGCCGGCGAGCCTGCTGTATGCCGCCATCAAGGCGGAGACCGGGTCCACATTCCTGTTGTCCTCGCAGGGATTGGTCCAGACCATCGCGTACACGATGGGAACAACGCCGCTGGCACTGGCGTACATGGCCGCTGCCGCGCTGATGTGGCATCGCCCGAGGGCCCGGTCCGTCCTGCGTTGGTTCGAGCCCCTCGGCAGGATGGCGCTCACCGTCTACCTGGCGCAGACACTCATCCAGGTCGTCATCTTCACCAGCGTTGGCGCCGGCTTCGCCGGCCGCACACCG
Organism: Vicinamibacterales bacterium; assembly: GCA_035553795.1. GTDB lineage: Bacteria > Acidobacteriota > Vicinamibacteria > Vicinamibacterales > UBA2999 > 12-FULL-67-14b. The sequence continues at coordinate 8,701 of DATMJU010000663.1, read as the reverse complement.
CTCGCGCTGCTTCCTGCTGTTGCAGCAGTGGTGCTCGTCATGCAGCGCTACGCCTGCTCGTGGTGGCTGCGCAGGTATCAGCAGGGGCCGGTCGAACGACTGTGGCGACGTGCGGCCTATGCCTCGCCCGCCAACCGTTGACGTGGATCGACCGCTCATATGGGCGGCACGGTCGCTCGACGGATTTCGTTTCGGTGATTCACCGCGGCGGTTGACGATCGAAGGATGCGGACAGCAGTAATCCTCTTTCTCCTTCTCGCAGTACCCGCCTTCGCTCAGTCAACGGTCACGGTCGCGGGACGTGTCGTCGCCGATGAGGACAATCTCCCGATTGTCGACGTGGCCGTGGCGCTCGAGGGCGGCGCGTCAACCACGACGGACGCGTCAGGCAGATTCGAAATCAGCAACGTGCCGCCCGGCACCTACACCCTGATCGTCTCCCGAGACGGCTTCACCACCGTGCGCTCGACGATCACGATTGCCTCCGGCGTGAGTGCGCCGATCGAGGTCCGGCTGCCGCTCGATGTGTCGGTGCGGGAGAATATCACCGTGGTCGGCCGCACGGTGGGTGACCTTGGTCTCGCCGGTTCCGCGAGTTCTGCGACCCGCCTCAATCTGAAGCCGCTCGACATTCCGGCCTCGGTCGACATTCTCAACAGCGCCGTGATGGACGCGCGCGGCTATCAAAAGGTCAGCGACGCGGTCGGCCGAATGGCCGGCGTGGTATCGGGCGAGCATCCGACCGCGCCGTCGTCTTTCTCGATGCGCGGCTTCACGTCGTCGCAGGTCGCCACGCTTCGCGATGGCATCTGGCTCGGCCCGAGCCCGATGGTGATGCGGCCGCAGAACACCTTCAACCTCGATCGCATCGAGCTGATGCGCGGACCGTCATCGGTAATCAACGGCCAGGGCTCGGTGGCGGGGGCGATCAACGCCGTCACGAAGACGGCCGAGCCGACGTCGGCGACCAGCTGGAACACGCTGTTCTCGTACGGCAGCTTCAACACCGCGCACGCCGCCGTTGGCGTGACCGGCCCCGTCGCCGATTCACTGTGGTACCGCGTTGACGTCAGCCGCAGCAGCTCCGACGGCTACGTGTCCGACATGAACTCCAGCTCGCTGAACGTGACCGGCAGCGTGTTGTGGCGGCCTGTGGCGCGCTTCCGCTTCAAGCTCACCGCCGACTACCTGGACGATGATCTCGCGAAGTATTTCGGCACGCCGTTGGTGCCCGCGAGCGCGGCCGCCGAGCCGTTGGAGATCCTGCGAACCACCACCGGCGAAACCATCGACGGGCGGATGCGCTTCGTGAACTACAACGTCTCTGACGGGCACGCGCGTGCCGACCAGCGCCTGTTTCGCGCCGATGCATCCTGGGACATCGCCGACGGCGTGACCATCAACAATCTCGCTTACTTGTTCGATGCCACGCGGAGCTGGAAGAACGCGGAAGGCTATGTCTACTGCACGGCGATCGTTGACGTGTGCAGGCAGACAGGGGTCGTACAGCGCTACTACGGGTACTTCGTCATCGATCACGACCAGCAGCTGTGGGGCGATCGAGTGTCGCTCAATGTCAACCGGGCGATTGGCGGGCGAGCCAATAGCGCGGTGCTGGGCGCGGAGGTCGCATCGCTCGACTTCGAACGCACCCGCGGTTTCAGGCGCCAGGCCCCGCTGACTCCGGCCGACGCAGTCGATCCATTCAACCCGAGTCCCGGCGTGTACGGCCCGATCGAGCTGCGGGCCATCAGCCCAACCGTGATCGGCACCTTTGCGGTGTTCGCGGAGAACTCGCTGGCCGTTTCCGATCGCATCCGCATCGCGGGCGGGCTTCGCTACGACGGCCTCGACCTCGATCGCAAGAACCTCAATCCGTCGACACGTGTTCCGGAAAGCGGCGGCTTCACGCGCGCCTACACGTGGTGGAGCTGGCGCGCGGGCGCCACAGTCACGTTCCGGCCCGGCCTCGTGGGCTACGGTCAGTACAGCAACGCCAAGGATCCGGTCAGCTCGAACCTGTTCCTTGTCAACGCGAATCAGAACTTCGATCTCACCGACGCCGTGCAGTGGGAGGCCGGCCTCAAGGCCGATCTCACTGGCGGCCGCACGCAGTTCACCGCGGCATGGTTCGACATCACCAGGGACGACGTGCTCGATCGCTACTCGCTTGACAGCGTGACGAACATCGGCGGCATTCGGTCGAAGGGCTTCGAGGCGTCAGCCGCGGCGCGCGTGTCTGCCAAAGCCCGCGCGGGAGGAAATGTTGCGTATACCGATACGTCGTTCCAGCCATCGGCGAACTTCCAGCGGCTGGCCGGTAATCGGCCGCCGAACATTCCCAAAGTCACCGCCAACGCCTGGGCGAGCTACCAGGATATCGCCGGCCTGCCGATCGAGATCGGCGGCGCGGCCCGATACGTGGGTGATCGATTCGCGAACAACACCACCGCCATCACGATGAAAGCTTACGCGCTCGCCGACGTCTATGCGGCCTGGACGCGCAACCGGCTCAGGGTCACCGCCCGCATCGACAACGTCACCGACGCCGTCTACGCGGCCTGGGCGGATCCGTTCTACGTCAGTCAGGTTGATCCTTCGTTCTTATATGCGAACCAGTTGATGGTGGGACAGCCGCGCACCCTGTCGCTGCAGGTGCAGGTCGGCTTCTGATCGCTCATGCCCGCGCGTCTTCCGTCGCGGCATCGTTACGCGGTTTCTACGTGGAGGTCATGACCGCACGATAGTGTCTGGTCAGTGATTTCCAGACGGCAATTCCTTCACCACGCCGCCGCCGCGCTTGCCCTGCCCCGTTCCCCCAGGCCGGGCCCGGCGGATCGACCTTTTACATCGGCGTCATCGCCGATACCCACATCATCGACTCGTACTACAAGGGGCCGGAGAGCAACCCGGAAGATACGGAGTCGATCTTCAAGACCAGCGACCGCCTGACGGCCGCGCGTGACGCGCTCAACAACTTGCGTCCCGCGCTCGATCACGTATTCGTGGTGGGCGACTACTTTCACGACTATCCGTCCGCGGACCTCGAGTTCTATTTCTCCAACACCACGCGCATCGATCACGCGAAGAGCCTGACGGATGGCTTCCGGATGCCGGTCCATGTCGGCTTCGGCAACCACGATTACTCGGTGCCGAAGGTGTCACGCGAATTCAGTCATGAACTGTTTCGCCGCAAGCTGGGCGTGCGGCCGTACTACGCGATCGATCATCGCGGCTGGAAGTTCATTCACGTCAACAACTTCCTCGGCAACACCTGGCAGGCCGGCCATGCCGACTTCGACAAGTCACGCGGCAGCCTCGGCGAGGAGCAGCTCGCGTGGCTCGACGCGCAACTGTCCGAGCGGCGGCCGTCCTTTATCTTCGTGCACTACCCGCTGCAAGTGATCGCGCCGACCGAAGTTGGCGATCTGGGCCTGCACACCATCCTGAAACGCCATGCCGCTACCGTGCAGCGGGTGGTCTCAGGCCACTGGCATCGCTGGGTGGACTTTGGTGCACAATACGGTCCGCAACATCTCGTCATGGCGGCGACCCGCTATGACGCCGACGCGTATCTCGTCCTCGAGATCGACACGGCGAGCGGCAGTCACCGCGCCCTGAATCTCGATCTCGTCGAATGGAATACGCACTTCAGCCGGCCGTTCGGCTCGTCAGCGCGCTAGGAGTCTTGATTCATGAGAAAGCATGTGTGGTTCGCCGCGTGGTTACTGGTACTGGCCCTGCCGTCATCGGCCCTGGCCCAATTCGACGCGGCCACGGTGCTCGGCCGCATCACCGACCAGACCGCCGCGGCGGTCCCCGGTGTCACCGTTACGCTGATCAACCAGTCCACGGGCATCACCGCAACAACGGTGACCAACACCGCCGGCGACTACCAGTTCCTGAACGTTCGCATCGGCACGTATCGCCTCGAGGCGGAGCTCCCCGGATTCGTCAAGGCGGCGGCGCCCAACGTGGTCGTCACGGTCAACGCCCGCCAGCGTGTCGACCTGTCGCTGCAGGTTGGCGGCGTGGGTGAGACCGTGGAGGTCACCGGCGCAATCAAGATGCTCGAGACCGACTCGAGCGATCGCGGACAGGTCATCAGCCGTGAGCAGGTCGTGAGCCTGCCGCTCAACGGCCGTTCCTACGCCGACCTGGCGCTGTTGAGCCCCGGTGTTCGCGCCTCGTCCATCAGCTCGTCGCGCGATGCCTCGTTCAACGTCAACGGCATGCGCAGCGCGCTCAACAACTTCATCCTCGACGGCGTCGACAACAATTCCTACGGCACCAGCAACCAGGGTTTCTCAAACCAGGTGGTGCAGGTGTCGCCGGACGCCGTGGAGGAGTTCAAGGTCCAGACCAACAACTTCAGCGCCGAGTTCGGCCGTGCCGGCGGCGCGGTGGTCAACGCCACGTTCCGCAGCGGCACCAACCAGTTCCGCGGCACCGCGTGGGAGTTCTTCCGCAACACCGACCTCAACGCCACCGGCTTCTTCAAGCCCGCCTCCGGGCAGAAGCCGACGCTCAACCGCAACCAGTTCGGTGGCGTGTTCGGCGGACCGATCATGCGCGACCGCGCCTTCTTCTTCATGAGCTACGAAGGTTTCCGCCAGGAGCAGCGCACGCTGACGTTTTCGACCGTGCCGACGCTGGCGCAGCGCCAGGGCATCATGGGCAAGCCGGTCGTGAATCCGCTGACCGGCGAGATCTACGCCGACGGCATCATCCCCGCCTCGGCGATCACGCCCTTCGCCCGCAAGGTGCTCGACGGTCTGCCGGCGCCAACGCGCGCGGGCACGTCGAACAATTACGAACTGCTGCCGAAGCGCGAAGACAAGAACAACAAGTTCGATATCAAGCTCGATCAGCAGATCAACCCGTCGACGAGCGCGTTTGTTCGCTTCAGCCACCGCAAGGTCGATAACTTCGAGCCGCCACCGATCGACGGCGAGACGAGCAGCCCTGCGAATGCCTACGTCGAGGTCCTCAATCAGCAGATCGCGCTCGGCCTGACTCGCACGCTGTCGGCCAACGCGCTGCTCGAGTTCCGTGCCGGCATCAACCGCACCGAGGCGGGCAAGAGCGCGTTCGGCACGGGCACGCCCAACATGCTTCAGGCCTACGGCATCACCGGCCTCCCGACCGACGCGGTGTTCAGCGGCGGCCTGACCGAACAGGCGGTTGGCGGCTGGACGGCGTGGGGCCGCCAGAACAGCAACCCCCAGTACCAGAATCCGTTCGTGGTCGACACGCGCGTCAACTTCTCATGGGTGCGTGGTAATCACTCGCTCAAGACCGGGTACGAGTACCAGCGCATCAACACGGAAGTGGACGATGTGAATCCGAAGTACGGGCTGGATACCTACGGCGGCCAGTTCAGCCGGCCCGCGGGCGCCGCGGCGGATAACGCGACGTTCAATCTCGCCGACTTCCTGATGGGCGCGCGCAGCGCTTACTCGATCGTCAACCCGTTCATCATCGAGCTGCGCCAGCGCATGCACTTCGGCTACATCCAGGATGACTGGCGCGCCACGGATCGCCTGACGCTCAACCTCGGCCTGCGCTACGAATTCGCCACGCCGCAGTGGGACGCCAACTACAAGCTGACGAACTTCGATCCCAATACCCGCACGCTGCTGCAGGCGAAGGAAGGGTCGCTCTATGACCGCTCGCTGGTCAATCCCGACAAGAACAACTTTGGGCCGCGCCTGGGCATGGCCTACACCATCGACGACAGGACGGTCGTGCGGTCGGCCTACGGCCTTGGCTACGTGCTGTTCAATCGCCTCGGCGGCGAGAACCTGCTGCCGTTCAACGGCCCGCACGTCGTGCCTGTGTCGATCACGCAGCAGCCCTCGCAGGGTCTCTGCTCGGCCACCGCGGCGCCGACCACCTGCTTCCGTCCGACGCAGATGGGCTACCCGGAAGGCCTCAACGTGCCGGCGAACTTCAATCCGCTCAACGGCCGCGTCAACTACATCCCGCCCGATCTCAAGACCGGGCAGATCCAGAACTGGCACGTCACCGTGCAGCGCGAACTCGGCGCGAACTTCGTGGTCGATGTGGCCTACGTCGGCAACAAGAGCGATCACCTGATGATCCTCGCCGACCTGAACCAGGCGCGTCCCAACGCCGCCGGCGAGAACCTGACGCTGCAGGCACGCCGCCCGATCCAGGGCTACCAGTTCATCCAGTCCGCGTTTGATGGCGGCAAGGGTGACTACCGCGCGTTGCAGGTCAAGGTGGAGCGCCGCTACCAGAAGGGCTTCTACTTCCTGAACTCGTTCACATGGTCGCGCACGCGCGACAACGCCTCCGGCCATCTCGAGACCGCGAACGGCGACAACAGCCGCGTGAATTTCGCGAACATCGACGCCGACTTCGGCACCTCGGGTTACGACCAGCCCTACAACAACATGACGACCGCGGTGTGGGAAGTGCCGCTCGGCCGCGGACAGTGGTGGGGCGATTGGCGGATCACGGCGGTCAACACGATGACGAGCGGCCTGCCGGTGAACCTGACCTACTCGCCCGCGGCAAACTTCCAGGTGAGCACGGTCGTCACGCACCGCCCGAACATCTCGGGCGACATCTACGCGCAGGACCGCACGGCGCAGCAGTGGTTCAATCCCGCAAGCGTGATTGTGCCGACCGATTCGTCGCAGCCGTTCGGCAACGCGCCGAGGAACGTGGCGCGTGGTCCGGCGCTCTACTCAATGGATCTTGGCATCCATAAGGACTTGAGCATCGGCGGCCACCGCCGCCTGCAGTTCCGTGTCGAGGCGTTCAACGTGTTCAACCGCACGAACCTCGGCGCGCCCAACGGCAACCGTTCGAACGCCAACTTCGGTTCGATCACGACGCTGGCGATCCAGCCGAGACAGATTCAGCTCGGCGTGAAGATCGACTTCTAGCGGGCAGGCGCTTCGCGCTAGCGCTTCAAGAACGACACCAGGCGGGCGGCCACTTCGGCCGCCCGTTCCTGTTGTACCCAGTGGCCGGCGCCATCGAGCAGCTCGACGCCTTCGAACTTCGTGCAGCTGCGCTGCATCCGGTCGAGGCTGCCGGCGTTCTGATACACGCCCCAATCGCTCTTGCCCGAGACGAACAGCGCCGGCACGTCGATGGTGCGGCCGGCGAACAGCTGTGTCTCGGCCGCAAGCCGCGGCACCCGGCCGACGCGATACGACTGCAAGCCGCCCTGGAACCCGGTGCGGCCGTACTCCGAGCTGTAGACCTTGAGCGCCTCGTCGGGGAGCCACGTGCAGGCCGCAATCTGCGCGGCCGTCGGCATGTCGCTCGCGACCTGTTCGGCCATGCCCTTGTCGCGATCCATCACGTAGTAGCGCGGCAGCTTCGCCTGCTCTGATGCCGCGTTCGACGTGAGCGGGAACGGCTTGTTGTCCGGCCAATCTGCGCTCTTGGCGTGGTAGTAGGCACGCAGGAAGTCGTGGATGCCCTGTGGCGGATGCCACATGTTCTCGTTCGCCTCGCGCGTCGTGTAGTACGTCTGGTAGTGCTTGCGAGGCGGATTCAACTTTCCAAGTTCGTCCTCGCCAGAGGCGGGTGTGGCGGGTGGGGCGGCTGGGGTCTGATTGGCCGTATTGAATGGCAGCGGCCCGGGCGCGCCAAACGGTGCGCTCATCATCACCACCGAGCGGAATACGTCAGGCCGTGTCAGCGCGCACCAGCCCGCCACCGGCGATCCGAAATCGTGACCCACGACCAGCGCGACGTTGCGATGACCGAGCGCGTTGATCAGCCACATCATGTCCCGCACGCGATTCAGCGTCGAGAACGGCGACAGGTCATCGTCGTACTTCACGTCCGTGCCGCCGCTGCGACCGTAGCCGCGTTGATCCGGCGCGATCACATGGTAGCCGGCCTTCGCGATGGGCAGCATCACGTTGCGCCAACTGAACGCCAGCTCGGGGAAGCCGTGAATCAGCAGCACCGCAGGACGGTTCGGCGTTTCGTAGCCCGCCTCGAGCGCGTGCATGGTGATGCCGTTGACGCCATTCACCAACCGCGATCGAATGCCGAGCGGTATCGTCGTCGCGCCATACGCGACGTCGGGATTTGTCGTTGACTGAGCGAAGGCGCTCGAGGCGAACGGGATGGCGGCTGCCGATTTCAGAAGGTCGCGACGAGTAATGGTGCTCATCGCGCAGAGCATACTTCAGCAGCCTGGGCGAACGACTCGCAGGCCGGCATCGTGCGCTGCGGCGGCCATTCGGTCGTCATAGGTGACAAACTCGAGGTCTCGATCTCCGATCGCGAGTGCCGTCCCCACGTGAATCGCGTCAAGTGCGCGGAGGGGCACTTTCAGCTGGCCCGCCAGCTTCCTGACATCATCGTCGAGCGCCACGAGATAAAAGCCGCTGACCGCCTCCGCAAAGTCAGCGGCAACCCGACGCAGCGCCACGGTAACTTCCACTTCGGCGATAACCGACGTCATATGAGACGCGCGTATTTCGATGCGTCGGCCCGAATCTCATCCAGGATCTCCTGCGTTGAAGGCGCGTTGGGATCCGCGGGCTGTGGCGGCTTGCGGTCCTTCAGCGATCTCTTCGGCGCGATCGCGCGACCCTCACGTACCAACCGCTCGAACGTCGAGAGTTTTTCTGCGGGCAGCGGCGACAGGAGCGCGACGACCTTGCCGAACTCGCTGACGCGCAACGTCTCGCCGTCCTTCACC
>DATMJU010000662.1:0-2178 GCA_035553795.1 Vicinamibacterales bacterium | reverse complement strand
GTGGGCGGTGGGCTTCGGGTTGACCAAGGCGTCGGGAGAAAAGGCATAGCCCGACGGCTTGATGGTGTGGCCTGTGCGGCGCGCATCCGTGAGGATGTGGCGCCGCGCATCGCCGCTTTCCGCGAACGTCACGGCCGCCCTCCGGGGCTCGGTGTCGTGCTTGCCGGGAACAACCCGGCGTCGGAAGTCTACGTTCGCAACAAGATCAAAACGGTGAACGAGGCCGGCTGCCACGGCGAGTTGTTCCGACTCGACGCGTCAGCCTCGCAAGCCGATGCGCTGGCGCTGGTGAGGAAGCTCAACGCCGACCCCGCCATCGACGGCATCCTCGTGCAATCGCCCCTGCCGGACGGCATGGGTGAGGACGCCGAGCAGCAGGTATTCGACGCGATCGATCCGGCTAAGGACGTGGATGGATTTCACCCGTTCAACGTCGGATTGCTCGTCCAGAAACGGCCCACGCTGGTCGCGTGCACGCCCATGGGCTGCATCGAGCTGCTCGAGCGGGAAGGCATCCAGCTCCGCGGCAGGCATGCCGTGTTGCTGGGCCGGAGCGACATTGTCGGCAAGCCCATGGCGCTGCTGTTGCTGCATCGTGACGCAACGGTCACGGTCTGCCACTCACGAACGCCGGATGTGCCGGCGGTGGCCAGGACGGCTGACATCCTGGTGGCCGCCATCGGCCGTCCCGCCTTCGTCACCCCCGAGTTCGTGAAGCCCGGGGCGACGGTGATCGATGTCGGCATCAACGCGCTGACGGCGCGGGCCGACGTCGAGAGGATTTTCGGTGAGGGGAGCCGCAAGCGCGCACAGTTTGCCGAGAAGGGCAGCGTGCTGGTTGGCGACGTGCATCCCGATGTCGAGTCAGTGGCCGGCGCGTTCACGCCGGTCCCTGGCGGCGTTGGCCCCATCACCGTCGCGATGGTCTTGAAGAACACGGTGACGGCTGCAGAACTCCGAGCACGATAAGTCCGAGGCGGAGCCTCGTTACCTAAATGAGGGCGATGTGATTCGAAAGATTGCGCTTACCGGCGGTATTGCGACGGGCAAGAGCTACGTCGCTGGCCGGTTTCGTGAAGCCGGCGTGCCGATCGTCGATGCGGACTTGCTGGCAAGGGAAGTGGTGCTGCCGGGAACCCCGGCCCTGGCCGCCATCAGGAAGCGATTCGGGCCCGACGCGGTGCGTCGCGACGGCACGATGGACCGCATCCGCGTCGCCCAGATCGTCTTCAAGGACAAGCGCGCCCGGCTGGACCTCGAAGCCATCATCCACCCCGCCGTCGTGAAGGCGATCAACGACTTCTTCAACGCGCTGCCAAAGCGCACGCCGTTCGCGGTCGCCGACATCCCACTGGTCTTCGAGACCAATCGTGAGAAAGACTTCGACGCCATCATCGTCGTCGCCTGCCCGCGCGACATGCAGCTCCAGCGGCTCATGGAGCGCAACAAGCTGTCGAAGGAAGACGCCGAGAAACGGATCGCGGCCCAGTTGCCCATCGACCAGAAGGTCAAGAAGGCGACCTACGTCATCAACAACGACGGCACCTTCGAACAGACCGACGCCCAGGTCGACGCGCTCATCGCCGCGCTCAAGGCGAAGTAGCAAGGGTTACAAGAGTTATAAGGGTTACAAGAGTTACAAGAGTTACAAGGGTTCGTTCAGCGGCTGGCAGTACGTTCGAGGTGCTTTATCAGCCCGACCGCTGCTTGCATTGCCTTGAGCGCGGCATGTTCGGCTTCACGGAATTCTTCTTCGGTGATCAGGCCTTGATCACGCGCATCGATTAAGTGGTTCAAGACTTCCGCTTCGGAGCCTTTGGCGATCCGCACGAAACGCGCGAACTCGCGGTTGCCGTGCCGGCCGAATCCCTCTGCAATGTTCGCCGGCGCCGACCTCGCCGAGTCCGATAACTGGTCGCAAAGGCGAAACCTGTTCTTGAACTGCGGGTGCTTGAGCAGGCCGTCCACGCGAATCTTAAGAGCGCGGGCCAGTTGCCACGCCACGATCTCATCGAAGTGCTTCCATCCGGCCATGCCGGGGATGTCCCTCCCGCTGTTGAAATTCGAGCGGCGGCTCCGTTGACGACTACGCGATCTGTCGCTCCTCCTGCGCGACACTGAGTCCGAGTTGCCGATCGCGGGCCCGGAGGGCCGCGACGAGCATCGGCATGTCAGCAT
>DATMJU010000661.1:0-4417 GCA_035553795.1 Vicinamibacterales bacterium | reverse complement strand
CTGACGCCAGCGCAGTCCGATAAGCATTAAGGGAAAACATGTAAGCTTTGGGGTTGTGACCTTCTCCAATCTTACAGGCGCCCTTGTTTGTCGCGTGGATCGCGGCGTTCTCTCGGTGAGCGGCGCCGATCGCGCGTCCTGGCTGCAAGGCTTGCTCACGAATGACGTTGAATCCCTCGCGGAGGGCGAAGCGCGCTATTCCGCGTACCTCACCCCGCAGGGGCGAATGATCACGGATATGCACGTGATGGCGAAGGGTGACCGGCTCCTGCTGGATGTGCCGGCGCCGCTGGCCGCCGGCTTGCGCGACAAACTCGACGCGCTGATCTTCTCTGAAGACGCGGTGGTGACGAACGAGAGCGAGCGTTTGCTGGTGTGGACCGTGGTCGGGCCGGACACGTTCACGCAGGTGATTCATGAGAGCCCGCCTCCCGAGTTCTCCGGCCTCATGGAGATCGACTTCGATACGTTCGAGGTGATTCGCATCGAGCGCGGCGTGCCGCGCTTCCTTGCCGACATGACCGAGGACACGATCCCCCTCGAGGCGGGCATCGAGGATCGCGCGATCTCGTTTACCAAGGGCTGTTACGTCGGCCAGGAAGTGATCGTCCGCGTGACCACGCGTGGGGGCGGCCGGGTGGCAAAGAAGCTGGTGCGCTGGGTCGCCGATCCCGCCGCCGACATCGTGCCGCTGCCCGATTCGCGGATCGTGACGTTCGACAAGGACATCGGCAAGGTGACGAGCGCCGCGTATTCGCCCGGGCTCGAGCGCGTCGTCGGACTTGGCTACGTCCATCGCGATTTCGTTGCCAGTGGCACGGAAGTCACGGTGTTGTGGAAAGATGCGCGGGTGAAGGCGGTAGTGCAGTGACCTCACTCTCGACGCAACGTCTGGGACTCTTCCTGCTGGCCTCGGTCGTATTTGTTTTTGCTCAAGACCCAAGACCCAAGACCCAGGACCCCGCGCCCTGGTTCAAGGGCAACCTCCACACTCACACGCTCAACAGTGACGGTGATTCGACGCCGGACGATGTGGTGCGGTGGTATCGAGAGCACGGTTACCACTTCGTCACGATTACCGATCACAACTACTTAACCAGTGTCGACGGCCTGAACGCGCTGCACGGCGCCGACGACAAGTTTTTGGTGATGAAAGGCGAGGAGCTGACGGACCGGATTGGCGCCAAGCCCATTCATGTCAATGGCCTCGCCCCGGAATCGTTCATCAAGCCCCCGGGCGGAACCTCGGTCGTCAACATGGTGCAGAACATGGTTGACGCGATTCGCGCGGCGAAGGGTGTGCCGAGCATCAACCATCCGAACTTCGGCTGGGCGATTACCGCCGACGAACTCCAGCAAGTGCAGCGCACACGGCTGTTCGAGGTCTACAACGGTCACCCCACCGTCAACAATCTCGGCGGCGGCGGAGTCCCGGGGCTGGAAGAAGTGTGGGATCGGATCCTGTCGAGCGGCAAGCTGCTCTACGGCATTGCCGTGGACGACGCGCACTACTTCAAGCGGCCTGAGGACAAGTCGGCGCCGCGTCCGGGCCAGGCATGGGTGTACGTGCGCGCGCCCCGCCTCGAATCGCGCGCGCTGCTGGACGCGCTCGAGCGCGGTGATTTTTACGCCTCCACCGGCGTTGAGATGCAGGCGGTGACAGCGACCGCGGCCACGCTGACTCTGCGCGTCAAGGAGCGGGCGGCGAGCAAGTACCGAATCCAGTTCCTCGGCCCGCGGGGACTGCTCGTCGAATCGACGGCCACCACCGCGACCTACGCCTTCAAGGGTGATGAAGGGTACGTGCGTGCGAAGGTGATCGAGTCCAACGGCGCCGTCGCCTGGATCCAGCCGGTGCCGGTGGGCCCTTCGGCCCCGAAATGACACCGATCGCGGTAGTCGCCGCAGTGATTGAGCGTGAGGATGCGTTCCTGCTCACGCTGCGCCCGGATGGCACGCACCTCTCCGGCCACTGGGAGTTTCCGGGCGGCAAGGTCCACGAAAGCGAAACGCATGTCGAGGCGCTGCGCCGTGAGATCTTCGAAGAGTTGGACGCGGTCGCCAGCGTCGGCGAGTTGATTCATACCGTGACGCACGCCTACCCGGAGAAGACGGTGCAGTTGTTCTTCTATCGCTGCGAGTTGATGGGGGAGGCGAAGCCGATGATCGGCCAGGAGATGCGTTGGGTGCCGCGCGGCGAGCTGGCGTCGCTGCCGTTTCCGGAAGCTGACCGGGATCTAATCGCGCAGCTTACTGACCCACACTCCGGCAAAAACCCTTCATAGCGCACGATCCGCACTTCGGCTTGCGGGCGCTGCAATGCGTCGCGCCGAAATCCATCAGCGCCTGGTTGAAGTCGAAGACGTGCTTGTGTGGCAACACCGCGGCGGAAACCGCCCACAGGTGCTTCTTCATCGCGTGGCTCTTGGGATCGCCCTTACCGACGAAGATGCGGAACAGCACTCGAGCCACGTTGGTGTCGAGGATCGCCGCGCGCTGGCGGAACGCGAAACTCTGGATCGCGCCGGCGGTGTACTCGCCGATGCCTTTGAATGAGAGCAGCGTCTCGCGATCGCTCGGCAACTTGCCGTCGTAGTGCTCGACGGCCTGCTGGGCGATCGACTGCAGCCGCTTCGGACGGATGTTGTAGCCAAGCGGCCGCCACGTCTGGCTGACGTCACCGGGCTCGGCCTCCGCGAGGACGGCCAGCGACGGGTACTTGCCAAGCCACTCGTGGTACTTGGGCAGCACGCGATCCACCTGCGTCTGCTGGAGCATGATCTCGGAGACGAGGATGTGGTACGGGTCGTCGGTGTTGCGCCACGGCAGGTCGCGGCCGTGTTTGCGGTACCAGGCGAGCAGGTTCTTGCGAAAACGCTGGCGCAGAGTCGGCGTTGGCAGTGTGAGGCGTGGCTTGGGCAACCGCCTATAATCCTATCGTGAAGATCTACACGAAGACCGGCGACGCGGGCGATACCAGCCTCTTCGACGGCACGCGGGTCAGTAAAACGGATCCGCGGGTGGTGGCGTACGGCGACGTCGACGAGCTGCAGGCCTGCATCGGCGTGGCGCGCGCCGCCGGCCTGCCTCCCGACATGGACGAGATGTGCGTGCAGCTGCAGCGCGATCTGTTCGCGCTTGGCGCCCGCCTCGCGGACCCCGCTCACAAGATCGCCAAGCGCGTCGAGAAGATCGTCATCAACGACGAGAGCGTGGCACGGCTCGAAGGCTGGATCGATCGTTTCGACACCGAGCTTCCCGCCCTCCGGCACTTCATCCTGTCGGATGGCGGACCCGGCGGGGCGGCGCTGCACCTGTCACGCACGGTGTGCCGGCGCGCCGAACGCGCCGTGCTGCTGCTCGGCAAGGACGCCGTCGAACCCGTGGTGATCGTCTACCTCAATCGGTTGTCCGATCTGCTGTTCACCATGGCCAGAGCCGCGAACCACCGGTCGGGTTCGCCCGAGACTCCGTGGTAACACTCGACCAGGCGTATCGGGCTTGTCAGGATCTCGCGCAATCGCACTACGAAAACTTTCCGGTCGCCTCGCGGCTGCTGCCGGCGCATTTGCGAAAACACATCGCCGCGGTCTACGCCTTTGCGCGCACCGCGGATGACTTCGCCGATGAACCGGGACGAGAGCCCGAGGAGCGGCTGCGGCTGCTTGCCGAGTGGCGAACCCTGCTGCACCAACCCGGAACGCGCAACCTGGAACCGGGAACCGAGAGCATCTTTGTCGCTCTTCACCACACGATCGATCAATTTGACCTCCCACTGGCCCTCTTTGACGACCTGCTCGACGCGTTCGCGCAGGACGTCACCACACACCGCTATGAAACATGGAGCTCGCTGCTGGATTACTGCCGCCGCTCCGCCAATCCGGTCGGCAGGCTCGTGCTTCGGCTGAGCGGCTATCGCAGCGACAGTCTCGACGCGGCATCGGACGCGGTCTGCACCGCGCTGCAGTTGACGAACTTCTGGCAGGATCTCGCGATCGACTGGACGCGAGGTCGCTTGTATGTGCCTGAAGAGATCTGGCGAGCGCACGGCGCCGATCCAGCCGCGCTCAACGGCAGCCGCATGACCGCGGCGTGGAGCGCGGCCCTGCACGATTGCGGCGGCCGGACGCGTCTGCTGTTTGCGGACGGCCGTGCCGTCTGCGACGGAGTGACAGGACGGCTTCGCTACGAGTTGAGGGCGACCTGGCTCGGAGGGACGCGCATTCTCGATCGGCTGGACCGCGGCGGTTACGACGTCTTTGCCGGGCGTCCATCGCTCGGAACCTTCGATGCATTAGTGATAGCGTGTGAAACGCTGTTGTGGCGAGAGACACGTCCTTCTCCTATTCGTTCCTAGTCCTGCCCGCCGCGATCCCCGGATCCTCCGCCTCATCCACCGCATCGTCGACCGCGCGGC
>DATMJU010000660.1:0-2509 GCA_035553795.1 Vicinamibacterales bacterium | reverse complement strand
CTTCGCCGGCCCACGCGCAGATGGCGCATCGCCTCAAGGGATCGATACGCGGCAACGCGGGTGCGCCGCTTGCCGGCGCCTCGATCGTGGCTGACAACCTGACCGGGTTCCGTGGCGAACCGTTCGCCGGAACGAAGCAGCACACGACCACCGCGATTGACAAGGGCGAGTGGAACATCACGGGCATCGAGGCCGGCCTGTGGCTGTTCACGTCCTCCGCGCCCGACACCATTCCCGCGGCGATCGTCATTCCCGTCAAGTTCTCGCATCGCCAGCAGGTCAGCGCCGTCGGCAATTCGCTCACCTGGCAGCTCCCGATGTGGGCATATCCGGCCGCGGAACACCCGATGCTCAAGATCGCGGTAGACGCCCTGGCCGCGGGGAAGAAAGACGAAGCCGCGCAGGCGATCACCATTGCGTTGGCCCCCGACGTGCCGGTCGAGACGCGCGTCGCCGCCGGCGAACTCGCGCTCTTGCTGAGGCAAGCGGCCCTGGCCAAGACGATCTTCGACATGGCGTTGCAGAAGGAACCGAAGCATCCACGCGCCATGCTGGGCGCCGCCGGCGCCGCGCTGATGGGCCTGGAGTGGGAGCGCGCCGGCAAGATCATCTGGGACGCGCGCGAGCTCGCGCCGAAGGAACAGCGCCAGGCGCTCGCGTCGGCGATCGACGATCTTCGCGCCATCGCGCGAGTGCAGTAACTGCGCGGTCACGAGACCACCTTTGCGGATCGGCATCGATCTCGGCGGCACGAAGATCGAAGGACTGGCGCTCAGCGACGACGGGCGGGAGCTCGATCGCCGCCGCGTGTCCGCGCCGCGCGGCAACTACGAAGACACCGTCCGTGCCGTCGTTGACCTGGTGACGACGATCGAGACGACCGTGAAATCGCGCGGCACCGTCGGCGTCGGCATTCCGGGCGCGATCTCACCAGCCACCGGCCTGATCAAGAACGCGAATTCGACCTGGTTGATTGGCCGCCGTCTGTCGGACGATTTATCGAGCGCGCTCGGTCGCGACGTGCGTCTTGCGAATGACGCCAACTGCTTCGCGCTGTCGGAAGCGGCGGACGGCGCCGCGGCGGGAGCGCCGGTCGTGTTCGGCGTGATCATCGGCACCGGAACCGGCGGCGGCGTGGTGGTCGATGGCCGGATTGTCGGCGGCGCCAACGCGATTGCCGGCGAGTGGGGCCACAATCCGATGCCCGCGCCGGAGGATGACGAGCGTCCGGGGCCACAGTGCTACTGCGGAAGAAGCGGGTGCATCGAGACGTTCCTGTCAGGGCCGGCGCTGGCGAGGGACTACATCTCGCTGGGCGGGGACGATCTCGCGGCGGTTGATGTGGTCGCGCGCGCTGAGCAGGGCGATCCTCGTGCCGTTCAATGCCTGGAACGCTACGAGCGCCGTTTCGCCCGGGCCATTGCGACGGTCATCAACGTCCTGGATCCCGATGTGGTTGTGCTGGGCGGCGGATTGTCGAACATCACGCGGCTGTATGAGACGGTGCCGTCTCTCTGGGGCCGGCACATCTTTTCGGACCACGTTGCCACCCGGCTGGTCCGCGCACGGCACGGCGACTCGAGCGGCGTGCGGGGCGCAGCATGGCTGCACCCCAGCACCTCCGCACCCTAGCCCCCCATCACCTGCTACAATCCATGTCATGAAGCTTCGAATTGCTTTTGGCGTGTTAGCGCTTGTGTGGGTTGCCGGCGTGTCGCAGTACGCGGTCCAGGCAGAACAGAACAAGACGGTGTGGGACGGCGTGTTCAGCAAGGACCAGGCGACCCGTGGCGAAGCGGCCTACAAGACCGCGTGCTCGGAATGCCATGGCAACGACCTGATGGGTGACGGCTTCGCGCCGGCGCTGGCCGGTGCCGAGTTCATGGGCAACTGGAACGACCTGTCGGTCGGCGATTTGTTCGAGCGCATCCGCATCTCGATGCCGCCCAGCGGCCCGAGCAGCGTGACCCCCGCTCAGAAGGCCGACATCGTCGCGCACATCATGAGCTTGAACAAGTGGCCGGCCGGCACCGGCGAGCTCGAGCCGAAGACCGACGTGCTCAAGACGATCAAGATCGAGATGAAGAAGTAGGGCGAACGCTCGTTCGCCCCGCTACGGGTTCTTTCTCCACCACGGCGTGCCGAGGTTGGTGAACGGCCCGCCATCCACCGAAATTGCGCTCGCCACTCGATAGTTGAGTGGCGAGAGCAAATGCATCGTGCTCCGCACGCGAATCGACTTGCCGTTGACGACGAACGGCGCGCTGTCGAAGTGGATGTTGTAAATCCCTCCGAGATCCCCGCCCACGGGGCCAAA
Organism: Vicinamibacterales bacterium; assembly: GCA_035553795.1. Lineage (GTDB taxonomy): Bacteria > Acidobacteriota > Vicinamibacteria > Vicinamibacterales > UBA2999 > 12-FULL-67-14b. The sequence goes on along the minus strand of DATMJU010000660.1, from coordinate 192 downwards.
CTGCAGGTAGCTGAAGCCGCGCGAATCCGTCACCTGGCGGGCAAGCGTCTTGTTGTCCTTGTGATACGCAATCACCTCGCGCACCTTGAACGCACCTGCCGGACCTTCACCTTCGGTGATCGCCTCGTAGAAACGCCCGTCGAGTTTCGAGACGACCGTCGTGCCGGTGTAGGGCCCGGCCGGCCCCTACAC
>DATMJU010000659.1:0-3915 GCA_035553795.1 Vicinamibacterales bacterium | reverse complement strand
GCCGCATCGATCGGCGCCGCCGGTCTCGTGATTGGACTGATGCTAGCCGGCGCGGTGGCACGCGTCCTCGCCGGCGGCCTCTACGGCGTCCACGTCAACGCCTGGCTGTTTGCGTCGATGGCCACGCCCTTGACGATGGCGTTGCTGCTTGCGACCTGGTTGCCCGCTCGCCGCGCCGCCCGCGTCGAACCTACGATCGCCCTCCGGGACGAGTAATCGGGGTCCTGGGGCTTGGGGCCTGGGCCTTGGGCCGCGAGAAACGTTTGCGCTCGCGTTCGATCTCGGCCCGGACACCGCACTCGTCGATGTGATCGTTGACGAGGCCCACGGCCTGCATGAAGGCATAGCAGGTCGTGGGTCCCACGAAGGTCCAGCCGCGCTTCTTCAAGTCCTTCGAAAGCGCCGTCGACTGGTCGGTGATCGGCATCTTCGCCAGCGCCTCGCGCGACAGCTTCTTTGGCCGCATCGACGCGTCCGGCTCCCACGACCAGAAGTAGGCGGCAAGCGAGCCCTTCTCGTCGATCAGCTCCAGCGCACGCTTCGCGTTGTTGATCGTCGACTCGATCTTGCCGCGATGGCGCACGATGCCGGCGTCCTCGAGCAGCCGTTGCACATCGCGAGCGCCGAAGCGGGCGACCACAGCCGGCTCAAAGTCCTTGAAGGCCCTCCTGAAGTTCTCCCGCTTGCGCAGGATCGTGATCCAACTCAGGCCTGACTGAAAGCCTTCCAGGCAGATCTTCTCGAACAGCCGGCGATCGTCGCGCACCGGCCGTCCCCATTCCTCATCGTGATAACGGATGTACAGCTCGTCTTCACCGGGCCACCAGCATCGCTTCATTTCTTCCGGGCCTTCTTCTTGACGATGGCCGATTGCTCGCCTTCGAGATTTGCCTTGAGCTTCTTGAACTCGGCGCGCACCTTCGCGTCGACTTGAGGGAATCGCGGATCGAGGGACTGAATCGCGTCGATGATCACCGCCGACACCACGAGGCGCGTGAACCACTTGCGATCGGCCGGCACGACGTACCACGGCGCCACGTCCGTGGCCGTATGCCGGATCATGTCTTCGTATGCCGTCATGTACGACGCAAAGTGCGCCCGCTCGCCGACGTCGGCCGCTGAGAACTTCCAGTGCTTCTCGGGCTTGTCGAGCCGCTCGAGGAACCGCTTGCGCTGCTCGTCCTTCGACACATGCAGGAAGAACTTTCGAACGAGCACACCCTGGCGGCCGAGGTAGCGCTCGTAGGCGTTGATGTCCTCGAAGCGCTCGCGCCAGATGTTCTTGGTCACCAGCTCCGACGGCAACTGCTGGCGCGCGAGGATGTTCTGGTGCACGCGCACGACCAGCGTCTCTTCGTAGTACGAACGATTGAAGATGCCGATGTGACCGCGGCGCGGCAGCCGGCGGTTGGTGCGCCAGAGGAAGTCATGATCGAGCTCCTCGCTCGACGGCGCCTTGAAGGCGTGGACATCGCAACCCTGCGGGTTGACGCCTGACATGACGTGCTTGATCGTGCCGTCCTTGCCCGCCGCATCCATCGCCTGGAAGATCAACAGGATCGACCAGCGGTCCTGTGCGTAGAGCCGCTCCTGCAGCTGGGCCATTCGCTTGCTCGACTGTTTCAACATCTCGTCGGCGATGGGCTTGAGGCGGCGTCCCCACGCGTCGTTGGGGTCGATGTCTTTCAGTCGGAATCGCGATCCGTTGGAGATGCGATAGCGGCCGGCAAGATCGGCCGGCGTCGGAATGATCATGAACCGGATACTACTCCGACCCGCGCGCGATCGTCCTGCCCGCGTAGATCAGCGCGGCCACCATGATGATGATGCCGACGGCGTGAGTGGTGTAGCCAATCGGGTGCGCGTGGTGCGATACGCCGAGCTGGTTGAGCAGGAACTCCCAGTCGTGGCCCTCGACCTCGGCCCCGGTACGTCCCCCGATCAGCGTCAGGCGCAACGACCGCGCATCGGCGATGTATGGCGCGAGGTCGACGAGGTTCTGTCCCGCCCACCAGGCGCAAACAGCGGTGCTGAACGGCTCCTCCTGCCGCACGAAAGCGATCGCGGCGATGACCGGAATCAGGACCTGCAGCAAGCTGCCGCCGAACACCGTCATGAAGCGGCCGAACGGCGAGAAGATGACGTGACCCGCTTCGTGAAACACCAGGTCCGGCAGGTGCAGGAAGGACTCCATCGCGTCGTCCGCGATCGGCGTTCGCGCGAAATCGATCGTCCAGACGGCGAGACCTGCGACGAGTGCGATACGGGCCCACTTCGTCATTCAGGGGCTGCTCACTTGTGCGGGGCGGGCGCAAGGATCGCGAGCACGACCAGGCGCCGAGTACCGGTGTTGCGAACACCGTGCGCCACCCCTTCCGGCGCGACCAACAGATCGCCCGCCGCCATCGGGAGCTCGCTGCCCTCGAGCAGGAACAAGCCCTCGCCCTCGATGACCTGGTAGACCTTGTCCTGCCCGGCATGCGCGTGCAGCGCGTGCTGTTGTCCCGGCTCGAACGCGTTGAGACCCACCAGCAGCCGCGGCGATTCGAAGATCGTCGACTTGCCCATCTTCTGATCGGAGAAGACGGCATGTTCCGCGGGCTTGATGACGACGGGATGATTCATGGTTTTCTTGCGCTCATGTTGAGCCGCCAGTAATCGAGGGTGAATGGCACGGGCTCGGCGGACGCCAGTTCCGTGACGCGATCGATGAACGCCTGCTTCAGCTCCGCACGCGGCAATCGCTCGAGGTGCGGATGGTAGATCACCGTCGTGACGAATTCGCGGTAGTCGGCTTCGCTCGCCAGCGTCGTTGGCGCTTCCTCGAGACTGGTGTCGATGTCCACGAAGCCGGCCTGCTTCAACCGATCCGCCGTGACGTCCGCGTAGGCAAACTCCCACGGGCCCGGCCAGTCGGTGAAGAACGGCGCGAACGGATCGGTCCGCATCACCTGCAGTCCGAGTTCGTGCGCGCGATGCAGATTGGGTCCGCCGCCGCACTGCGCGTGCAGGCGGCCGCCGGATCGGAGCGTCCGTAGAATGCCGGCGAACAGCGCGGGATGGTCCTTCACCCAGTGAAAGGTCGCGGTGCTGAAGACCAGGTCGGCCCATCCGGAGAAGGGCAGGTCAGGCAACGACAGCTGCACGAACGATACGCGCGACCCGAGCACGGGCCTCAAGTTGGCGCGCGCCGTGATCAGCATGTTCCACGAGCGGTCAACGGCAATCAACCGCCCGCCTGGCAGCCGCTCCATCAACTCGCCGGTCAACCGGCCGCTGCCGCAGCCGGCATCGATCGCGCGCTCGTCGCCATTGAGGCGCAAGCGATTGAGGACCTTCTGTCCCCACGAGGTCTGCGGCCCAGACACCTTGTGGTACGACGAGGCGTCCCATTCAGTCATCGGCCAGAGTTTACAGTTAACTGTAGACTCATGACCGATGACTGCCTTCCCGGTCACCCGGTTGTCGGTGGTGGAACGCACGCGGAGCGGCGACGAAGAAACCCGCCGGGTCGCGCTCGCCACGATCATCGAGGGGTACTGGAAACCTGCTTACAAGTACCTGCGGATGAAGTGGTCGCTCGACCCCGACGTTGCCGCCGACCTGACTCAGGAGTTCTTCACCACCGCCCTCGAAAAAGACATCGTCGAAAAGTACGATCCGTCGCGGGCGCGGTTTCGTACCTACCTGCGGCTGTGCCTCGACGGTTTTGCCGCCAACGCGCGCAAGGCGGAGCGGCGGCTCAAGCGTGGTGGTGGCGTCACCGTGGTGCCCCTCGATTTCGAGACCGCCGAAGGGGAGATTGCGACCCACGAGCCCGCTGTCGATGCGGACGTCGATGAGCTGTTCTACCGTGAATGGGTCCGCGCGCTGCTCGAGCGGTCGGTCGCCGAACTCAAACGCCACGCTGAAGAG
>DATMJU010000658.1:0-7131 GCA_035553795.1 Vicinamibacterales bacterium | reverse complement strand
GATCCTTACCAAGGCCGGCGAGCTCGTCGGCAGCATTAGCGCGTTCCTGTTTGCCGCACTCTCCGCCACGACACGCGCGACGGCCGTCTTCATTTTTCATTTCTTCGTCCTGCTCTACACGATGTTTTTCTTCCTGACCGGCGGTCCCGGCCTGCTCGCCGGCGTGCTCGCGTATCTGCCGCTCACAGACGCCGACAAGCAACGGATGGTCGGGAAGTTTGTGTCCGTCACCCGCGCGACGCTCAAGGGCACGATTCTGATCGGCGCGGCTCAGGGCCTTCTCGGAGGGGTGGCATTCTGGGCCGTGGGCATTGACGGGGCGATCTTCTGGGGCACGGTGATGACCGTCTTGTCGATTATCCCGGGCATCGGCAGCGCGCTCGTCTGGGTACCGGCGTCGGTCATCCTGATGACCACCGGAGCGGTCTGGCGAGGAGTCGCCCTGGCCCTGTTCTGCGCGCTCATCGTGGGCAGTGTGGACAATGTGCTGCGACCGCGGCTCGTGGGACACGACATCAAGATGCACGAGCTGCTCATCTTCTTCTCGACGCTCGGCGGACTGATGCTCTTTGGCGCGATGGGGTTCATCCTGGGTCCGATACTCGCCGCGCTTTTCGTCACCGCGTGGGAAATGTTCGGCACCGCATTCCGGACGGCGCTCGCCGAACCGGGATCGACAGAAGTCGACCCCGACTGTCGGCCACGAGTCTGACGGCTGATGGTGCCGCTTGCCTGCCTTACAGGACAACCCCCGTCTCTGACTCGAATCTCGCCGATGCGGTCATGTCCCACGATGGCGACCCTGTCCTAGAGACTATAGGAGGGAATGAGACGAGAAGGTTGTAGCACGGCGCGGTGACGGGCTTGCCGAAGGACCTGCTCCTGGCGCCCTGATGCAGGTCAGTCAGATGCGAGTCGTTGATGGGTGAACTACGCGCGCCGACGTGCCTAACAGCAGCAGGCCGGCTGCGGCAGACACGACTGATGCGGCGAAGATGCCCAGCTTAGCCTCGCCGATCACGTCGGGGCTGAAGGCCAGATGGGCAATAAACAGAGCCATTGTGAATCCGATGCCGGCGAGCAACCCACCTCCTGCCATGAATCTCCACCCGAGGTCGGGAGGACGTATGGCGATACCCAAGCGGACGGCCACCCAGCTAAACGCAACGACACCCACGGGTTTTCCAATCACGAACCCCGCGAAGACCGCCGCTGCGACCGGACTCGTGAACTCGCGCACCGAAATCGGCATGCCTGCGTTGGCCAATGCGAAAATGGGCATGATGGCGAATCCCACCCAGGGGTGCAGGGCCAGCTCCAGCCGTTCGACAGGCGACAGCGCTTCACGGGCCGCGATTTCGGCGACTTGCAGCGTGCGTCGGTCGGGCGTGTTGCCACTGCCGCGGTCGGCGGATGGATGCGCGATCACCTGATCCAGCAGGGCATACAGACGATCATCGTTGACCCAACGCCGAGCCGGTGTCAGCAGCCCGAGCACGACGCCGGTGACCGTCGCATGGATGCCGGAGGCGTCAACCGCAACCCACACCATCGCGCCGACGACAAAATACACGGGGACGCTGCGAACACCGAGAGCGGCCATGCCGCGCACGAGGAAACACGCGCCGATGGCGAGCGCAAGCGGTGTCCAGGCGACGTCGCTGCTATAGCCGATGGCCACGACCAGAATCGCGCCGATGTCGTCGGTGATCGCCAGGGAGAGCATGAATACCCGCAGGCTGGACGGAACGCGCGATCCCAGGAGCGCGAGGCAGCCGATTACGAACGCGGTGTCCGTCGCCATCACCGTTCCCCAGCCTTCTGCTCCCGACTGACCCGATTGCAGCATCAGGTAGATGGCTGCAGGTACGAGCATTCCGCCCGCGGCAGCCGCAATGGACAACGCGGCCACGCGTGGCTGGCCGAGCTCTCCCAACACGATTTCCCGCTTCAGTTCGAGCGCAACCAGGAAGAAAAAGAGCGTCATCACTCCGTCGTTGATCCACTCCTTCAGGGACCGGACTGCCTCACCCGACCCGATGTGAACACCGACGGGCGTCTCCCAGATCGCGAGAAATGCGTCAGCCCATCGAGAGTTCGACAGGAGAAGCGCCACCACCGTGGCCGCTAAGAGAACAGCGCCCGCGGCCGTCTCGATCTGTAGGAATCGTGAAAACGGTCGGGTGAGGCGCTCGACCAGTGCTCTCGGCAGTTTGGCGGGCGTGTCGTTCACTTGTCGATCGTCAGCCATTCAACGCCGCGATGATCGACCAGCTGTTCAACTCCAGCAACAAACGGCTGCACGGACGTTTGTTGCTGTTGGGACGTTACGGCGACCCAGACGCATCTCACCGGCCACTGGGCGCGTGTGTCCCAGGAGACGCTCGCCGCGATGGTGGGCACGACACGCGATTGACCCCGACCGTCTAGTCCGCTGCGAACCGGCCTTAGAACCGGCCGTCACAACCCGAGCCGCTGAAAATGGGCGCAAATGACCTCGTGGCACTCGCACGCGGCCTGTTCGAGCTTCTTCCTCTTCAGCACGCGAATTCGTCCGTACCGAATCCTGATGAGCCCGCCATCCTGTAACGTTCCCATGACGAGCGTCACCGTGGGACGCTGCACACCCAGCATGATGGCGAGAAACTCCTGCTTCAACAGAAACTCTCTCGAGCCGACGCGATCCTGAGTCTGCAGCAACCATCGGCAACAGCGCTGCTTCACGCCATGCAGCGCGTTGCACGCCGCACCTTGCATGATCTGCAGAAGGCTGGCCTGCGCATACAGCGCCAGGACGTCGTGAAACGGTCCCGGCGTCGCGCTCTCTTTGACAAAACGACGTACAGTCATCGATGGGAACGGACCATCCGGCACCTGCTGAAATATGCGTCCCGCGCCCGAGCGATCGCCGAGGAATACGCCGATTCCGAGCATGCCCTCGATGCCCACGGTCGCGACTTCGACGAGCGCTCCATCTCGCATTTCGTTCGTGACGGAGAAGACGCCCCCGTTCGGGAAATACACGTCGGTGACAGGCGTGCCGTGCTCCTGGAGCGCGCGGCCGGTCACCCCAGTATGCATGTGCAGATGCTTTTGAATACGTGCGTAGTCAGCAGCCGGAAGCGCCGCGAGCAGGCGATTGTGCAGTGGCGTGCCGTCGGGGAGGAGCCGAGTGGATTCTAGGGTTGAGATGGCCATGACCGTCTTCTCTTTGCGAGCCTGAATTTCAGGCGCTTGAATGAGACTGAGGGCGCGTTTTCGGACCACATCATCCGCGTCAGGGTCCGCCACGGTTGCGCCAGCGCCACACAGACACAGACCTTAGAAGAATTTCAGCCTGTCAGCGGTGTGTTTTCCACTGCCGGGACGATCGTGGAACTCGGGGCTTTGAGCCCACGTATCTGCGTCGTCTTCAGCGCGCGGCATGGTGCTCGGTGTCCGCGGGGTGATACCCGGTCGGACCGGAGCGTTCTCCGGGCGCACGTGGGTGTCCGCGCGTGGACCGGGCCTGGCCCCGGCCAGCGTTGACCACATCCTAGACTCTGTCATCGTCGTCACCATCCGAATCGTGTCCCTTCCGAACCTGAGGACAGAGGACCGAGCTTCACAGGCGTTGAGCTCGGACCGCTCCCACCACGATGTGCCGGCCGGCGCCGCTAATGCTGTCCCGATATGCACAGTGCGCCACAGCCCACCCGTAGACGACGGACCACTGGTCGGGAACGGCAATGACGCGCGTGTGCTGTGTAGGACAGCTCAATGGGCGTAATCCGGGTACCTTTGAAGCACATCTGACGCATGCGTGATACTGAGAGCAGCGTGCCGAACGAACGCGGAGACTGAACGTGAACCAATCGCACGCTTGCATCGCTACCGCCGCTCTTTGCATCGTCTTGGGAGCGACGCTGCTCGATGCGCAACTTCGTCCGCACTACCGCATGTACCGGATGGGGGACGATATCCTCGCCATTTCGCGGCAGCTTGGCGTTCCGATACCCGCAGCGTCGCAGGCGCCGAGCACCGTGCGGGAGCTGCGCTGGCGGGCCGACTACGTTCGTCGGGGGACGGAAGCCGCGGATCCGGTGGAACGGCTGATGTTCAGCTTCCACGACGATCAGTTGTTCAGGATCGTGATCGACTACGCCCCGACCCGCACCGAGGGGATGCGTGCCGCAGACGTGGTGGCGGCGGTGGCCAAGGTCTACGGGTCCCCGACCAAGCGCGTCGATCCGCCCGCGCAGGTAGGGCTGCAGCCGATGCGCCCAATCGATACCGTCGTCGCGCAGTGGAACGACGATGACCTCCATGTGGCATTGCTGCAGTTGGACGGCCGGCCCGCCTTCCGCTTGATCGTCGCCTCACCGCTGCTCCAAGCACGGGCCCGTACCGCGGGCAATCACGAAGCCGCGGCGGACCTGAACGAGTGGGCCGCCGGTCAGGCCGAGCGAACCGCAACGGGGGACCAGACCGGCGAGGCTCGCGAGCAAATCCGGCGTGTCAACATCGCGTCGTTCATCCCGTAAGGATCGCACGCAACGTTCGGTGGCGACCATGGACGGCAGTCTCGCTGAGTGAGATCGAGCGTCAGTGGGCCTTGTACGCTCCTTGAGAGCGGCTGCATTTTATCGACCGAAAAGGGCCATCCGGCACCTGCTGGAACGTACGGTCTCCGCCCGACCGATTCGCAAGGAACACGGCCCGCTCCCGAGGTTGCCCTCGACATCCGTGAATCGAAATGTGCGATACACTACATTGCTCGCCAGACTGGTGCTACGCCTTCGGGTGACGTCGCCTCAGCCTCCGAGCTTTTGGCAGCGAATCGCTGCCGCGCAGGAGCGCGACGAATGTCGTCCCGGTTTGCTTCCGAACAACTCGCCTGCCGTCGCCACGACGCCCAACGATTGGTCGAACAGGCGGGGAATCACGAAGACCACGCGCTGGCCTTGCTCGCTGTAGAGGACGTGAATGTGGCGAGTCAATCGCGGGCGAGGCTGCTGATCACGGCCTCGACGCCGCAAGCAGTGGAGACTCTGGCCCGGCGCATTCACGAAAGCGGCCCCCGTGCAGAGTTCCCCTTCGTCATGACCTCTGCGGCCGATCTTCCGGTCGGCGCGCAGGCACTGAGAGAGGATTGCGTAGGGTTTCTTGATGCCGCCGCGGGCGGTACCGTGCTCATGAGTGCCGTTGAGGAGATGTCGTCGGCGGTGCAGGCCGCGTTGATCGACCTGCTTGCTGCACTTGAATCGGCGAGTAGGCCATCTGCCGCGGTTCGGCTCATCTCAGGAACCACGGTGTCGCTCTTCGATCGGGTCGCCGCGGGCACGTTTTCTGAGCGACTGTTCTATCGACTGAACATCATCCAGCTAGTGGCCGGCGCGCCTGAAGTCAGGCTGACGTAAGAGGCTCCGGTGGACCTGAAGGACGTCCGGACGGCGACGTGGCCATTATGACTGTCCATCTGGTGAATCCCAGCCACTTGTCCTTTGGTGTGGGCGTGATCACGCCACGTTGGCTGTTTGTGGTCGCCGGGGCTACTCCGCCTTCACATGGCCGACCCTGTATTACGGACGAGACACTGGAACCATTCGACATCGGCAGTGTCCAGCCTGGCGACGTCGTCGGAATCGGGATTCACACTGGCAACGCGCTTCGAGGGTACGAGATTGGTACGCTCGCGAGGGCCCGAGGGGCGACGGTCATCTTTGGTGGCATTCACGCCACGCTCTATCCCGGCGAGGCGCAGAGTCTGGGCGGCGCACATGCCGTCGTCAAAGGCGATGGCGACGTGGTATGGCCCCTCGTGCTGAACGACGCGAGGCACGGTGCGTTGAAGCCCCTCTATGAGGCCGGACGCGTTGATGCCGAAAGCTTCGTCGCGGCGCGATGGGACCTGCTGCCGCATGGACGCTACATGTGGGGCTCGGTCCAGACCGTGCGCGGCTGCCCGAAGCATTGCTCGTTCTGCTCCGTGTGGCGCACCGACGGCCAGAAGCCCCGCCAGCGGCGCGTCGACGCGGTCGTGGACGAGATTGTGGAGCTCCGTCGCCTGGGCTTCCGGTTCATCGCACTGGCGGATGACAACTTCTATCCGGTCACATTGTCCGATCTCGCGATGGCCGGGCGGCAGCGCAACGCCGCGCGGCTCGAGCAGCTGCGGGCGTTGCGCGCCGAGCGATTTGAGTTGATGAACCGTTTGGCAGAATTGCCCACGGACATGGTGTTCTTCACACAGATCACCATGGAGGCAGCCGAGGACACGGCGTTCCTCGACGCCATGCGGCGGGCGAACATCAAGGGTGCGCTTGTCGGCATCGAGGCTGTCACACCTGAAGGCCTCAAGGACGTGTACAAACGGTTCAACGACGTCGGCGAGGCGTTGATCGCGCGCCTGCGCACGTTCCGCAGGCATGGCGTGCACGTCCTTGGCTCATTCATCTTCGGACTCCCGAGCGACCGCCCGTCCACGTTCCAGGCGACCGTCGACGTCGCGAATCGGGCCGAGCTCGCCTTCGCGCAGTTCGTCATGTTGACGCCGTATCCCGGTACTGTGGACTTCGAGGCTTGGGAGAAGCGTCTCGGCCCGACGCCGCGCACGTCGGCGGGGTACCGATCACGCGCCATTGGCTAATCCCGCAGCACCAACGTCCCAAGGTGTATGCCCCCCACCCGGTGATGTCGGCCGAGGAGATCCGTGCGAGGACTCAGGCCGTGTGGGATGAGTTCTACAGCCTGCGGCGGATCTGGACGCGCTCCCGATGCACGCCGACACTCCGAGCGCGGTTGGCCTTCGTGTTGATTTCGAAGCTGTACCGGCAGATGTACGCGAATACAGGGATCGCCACGGACAGCGCACGCGTGAATCGCGCAAATCGGTGGGCGCGCCTGATCGCCAGGCCGTGTCGCCGCTTGTTTGTCGCGCGCCCGTTACCGACGTTCACGAGAACCTCAGATGCGTGACCAGCCTGTTCCGACGGCGGCTCCTCGCTGATGGCGAGGGACATGATGTTGCACGAGTTCATCAACCTGAACCGAGACGCGATCATTTCTGGTACGAGGAATCGGGTTCGCAGGCGCCCGTGGCCATCTGTCGCACCGGGCGAGCTGGAGCACGGCGTGCCGCTGTTCCTGACG
>DATMJU010000657.1:0-7537 GCA_035553795.1 Vicinamibacterales bacterium | reverse complement strand
TCACCAACTCGCGCCAGCACAAGGTGGCATGGCCGACGCTGGATTCGCCGCACTGGGACATGGCGCCGGGATCGTTCATGGTCTTCACCGCGGATCGCGTGCAGGGATGTTCGACGGTCCAGCAGAATCACGGCTATGCGGTGTGGGATGGATCCGCGTGGAAGGTGCAGTATCAGTCGAACGGCTGCCCGAAGCTGTTCGTCAGCGCGCAGGCCGCGTTCCCGTTCCACAGCGGTGGCGGCAAGTACCGCCTCTACTACGGCGATCCGTCAATCACCGACGGCAAGGTGACCACGAACAACTGACGCCGACCGGCTCGCAGGATCTGCAGGTGATGTATGTGACGATCACCGACGGCGCCATCGCGCCAATATCGGTGAACGCGATTCTCGTGAATCCTTAGTTCAATTCAATCCCCAGAGGGTGATCGTCGACAGATCCTTGACGAGAATCCTCTGGCCGGCCAGCACCGGCTGCGCCCACGTCGCGCTGTCGGCGACGGTGTAGCGCTTCACAATCTCGAACTGTTTCGGGTTGGCGCGCACCACCTTCAACTCGGCGAGCGTGTCGAGCGCGAACCACAGGTTGCCGGCGCGGACGATCGCGGCGTTGTCGGCCTGGCGCGGTTCGGACAGCCAAAGCGTCTGGCCCGTATTCGCATCGATGGCAAAGAACTGGCCGCTATTGCGGTGCGAGAACCCGTAGAGGCTGTCGCCAACGACCACGCCGGTGCTCATGTCCATGCTGGCGTCGTTGTTTACCCACACATCTTCGGACGTCCATTGCCCGCCCTTGTTGGCAACCTTGAAGCCGATGATCGGCATGCCGAGACCCGACACGATCACGATGCCGCCTGCCGCGCCGGAGCCCTTAGGCGAAGGCGGGTTGTGCACAATCGGCGTCACCGCGTTGCGTGTCGACCGTACCGTGTAGGGACGCTTCCACAGTAATTCGCCGGTGGCGGCTGACACGCTGACCAGGTTGTCCTGCGTCATCGTGATGATCTGCCGGGTGCCTGAAAGATCGACCGCGATGGGGGAGCCGTACGCCGGCCCGTCGCCGTTCCAACTCCATTTCACATCGCCACTACGGGCATCGAATGCCGTGAGCGCGCCGTTGCTGTGGCCACCGACGTGGACGATGACGAGCCCGCGGTCGACGAGCGGTGACATGGCGGTGTGGTACAGCGGTTCGACGTCGCCTTTCGGCTTCTGCCACAGCTGCTTGCCGGTCGCGGCGTCGAACGCGGAGACAATGCCGCTCATGCCGAGCGTGTAGAGACGGCCGTCGGCAAACGTCGGCGTGGACTTGGGGCCGGTACCGTGCGTGCGGGTGGCGGCAGGGTTCGGCTTGTAGGTCGCGTTGTATTTTGATTCCCACACGACCTTTCCGCTCGCCGCGTCGAGGGCGCGCATCACTTCGTCCTCGCCCTGGCGGGAGAATGCGTAGACGCGATCGCCGACGATGATCGGAGCGGAGTAGCCGAGGCCGACGTCTGCCTTCCACTTGAGCGTGAGCTTCTCGGGCCAGGCGGCTGGGGCCGCGAACGTGGCCGCCCCGTCCCGGTTGGAGCCGCGCCACTGCGGCCAGTCAGTGCGTTGGGCGTGGGCAGGCGCAAGCCCCCCCAGCACAACGCACACGGCGAACGCAACGAGGCCGCGCATCTTACTTCGGCTGCGGCACGATGCGCAGGTACGGCTTCGGGGCCTTCCAACCCTGTGGATACTTCTGCTTGGCCTCTTCCTCCGTCACTGCCGGGAGGATGATCACGTCGTCTCCATCCTTCCAGTTCACCGGAGTCGCGACCTTGTGCTTCGCCGTCAGCTGCATCGAGTCGAGCACGCGCAACACTTCGTCGAAGTTGCGGCCGGTGCTCATCGGGTACGACAGCACGAGCTTGACCTTCTTGTCGGGACCGATCACGTAGACGTTGCGCACGGTGGCGTTGTCGGCGGCGGTGCGGCCCTCGCAGGTTTCGCCGGCGCCGGCGGGCAGCATCCCGTAGGCCTTGGCAACCTTGAGATCGACGTCGCCGATCATCGGGTAGTTCGGCGCGGTGCCCTGGGTCTCGGCAATATCCTTCGCCCAGCCCTCGTGACGATCCACGGGGTCGATGCTGAGCCCGATGATCTTGACGCCGCGCTTGTCGAACTCAGGCTTGATGCGCGCCATGTAGCCGAGCTCGGTCGTGCACACCGGCGTGAAGTCCTTGGGATGTGAAAACATCACGCCCCACGAATTGCCAAGCCACTCGTGAAAGCGGATTGGGCCCTCGGTGGTCAGGGCCTCGAAGTCGGGGGCATCGCTGCCAATGGGAAGTGGACCGGTACTCATTTCGAAATCTCCTCGGAGGATGGTCTGCAAAGACCAAAGGCCTGAAGGCTACGATGCCCTCAGGCCTTGGAAGGTTACTTGCGTTCGACCGGAAGCGCCAGCCCCGGGTCGGGCAGTGTTATGCGAATCTAGTTGCCGCCGCCTTTAGGAACGGCGACGCGCGCGCCGGAATCGCCGCCGCCGCTCGAGCCGCCAGAAGAGCCGGCGCTCGATGATCCGCTCGAGAAGCCGCTGCCGGATGTGGCGCCGCTGCTGCTCGCGCCCGACCACGCGCCGCCGTTGCCGCCCGCGTTGATGCGCGGTGACGGTTCAGACTCGCGATTGCGGATCTGCGTGAAGCCCTGGCCGCGGATGACGCGTCCATCGGCCGAATCGATCGGCGTGCCGCCTATGACCGGCCCGGCGCCGACGGGCACCCAGCTGCCGTAGTAGCCATACGGATAGTTGCCGTAGTAATCGTTGTACCCGTACATCGAGTTGTAGCCGTACATCCCGAGGCCGCACATGCTGTAGTAGCTGCGGTAGCCGTAACCGCGCGGCGAATAGCAGTCCGACATCCCGCCCATCAGCATCGGAGCCATGAACGGATCGAACCAGCCGCCGCCAGTGGTGACGCCGGTCGGCATGGCGCCGCCGCCCCTGCGCTCCACGACGAAGTTCTTCGGGTAGGTGAGGGCCACCATCAGGTCGATCACGGGCTCGGCGACGCCGCCGGCATCGAGGGCGAGCAGCGTCTTGCGGTTGAGATCGAACGGATGGTGCACTTCGGTCAGCACCGCCTGCATCGCCTCGAGCGGCAGCTTGCTGCTGCCCTCGATCACGTCCTCGATGCTCCACTTCGTCATCGACGAATCGATGCGCGTCGTCAACGCCGCGTCGGGCTGCGGCGCGCGCGAGCCATCGGCCAGTTGCTGGTTTGCGGCGCGGCGATAGCGTTGCACGCGGACGCTGGTGTTGGCGGCAGTGCCGCTGACGTGCTGGACGGAGATCCACGCCGGGCCAGCCGCCAGGAACGCGACGCTCTTGATGGTGCGAGGCGCTTCCTTGCCGCACGTCACCTCGGTGGTGCGATACACGCGCGCGCGATCCTGCGACCACTCGGCGCGCTCGGTGCCCTTGCATTCCGAATCCACCAGCGGACGGGGAGCGCCGTCGGGAATCACCACTTCGTCGATGCCGGTTTGGGCGCCAATCACGGTCTGCAATCGCACGCCGCCCTTCTCGGGCGTGATGCACATGCGCGCACCGGTGCCGGCGATGTCGTCATCAAGCCGCCAGCAGCCAAGCCAGGGGGCGAGCCCCAGTTCGACTGCGGCCGACGGGGCAGTGACTTGCGGCGCGGGGGTCTGCGCGAAGGCGCTGCTTGCGATGAGCGTGAACGCGATGAATGTGTTCTTCATAGGAGTTCTCACCAGACTTCAGAACGAAAGATGGATGCCCGCGCCGATGCGGAATCCGCCCAGGTCAATCGGTTCGTAACCCACATAGTCAGCGCTGAGATCCGCCTTCTTCCACGTGTAACGTCCTTCGACTGACAACACCAGGCGGCGATACAACTGAACATCGGTGCCGCCGAACGCGTGGAACACCGGCGACCAGCCTCGTGAGCGGAAGGTGTCGCTGAACACCGACTCGTCGCCGCGAACATTCGGGTTCCCCTGGTCGGCGAAATCACCGTTCTGCCGCAGGTTGTACCTGCCGTAGCCGCCGCCGGCCCCGATGTAGGGAATGACGGTGCGCGGAATCCATGCCAGCCGGCTCACGCGCGTGCCGCGCGACAGGAGTGACAGCTTGGCCGACGCGGTGAAGTTCATCTCGGAGAGTTCGGTGGTCTGCTGAATCGGCACTCGCGTGCCGTTGGACAACAACTCCTCCATTTCGCGGTCTTCAGACAGGCGCGACAACCGGTTGCCATCCAGCCCCCCGACGATGTCGAGATAGGGCGTGACGCTCACGGCGAGTTCCGTCGAGAACGTCCCGGTGCGGAAGCTGGACTTCTCGAGCGTGAGGAACTGCGTCATGTCCTCGAAGAAGTCGCTGTTCGCACTGGCCACGAACAATCCGCCCCTCACACCAAGCATCACGCGCGGGCGGCCGAGCATGAAGTCCGGCGGAGGCGCCGCTGTTGCGCTTTGCGTCGATGAATTGTCTGCCGGGGTTTGAGCGTCCGCGGTGAGCGGAAGCAGGAGGGCCAGCGCGGCGACGCATACTCCAAGGCCGCGCAATCGGACAGCGTTACCGGGAGCACATTCGCTCCGAACACTGCGTGACATAGACACTACCTCAGGGGGAAATGGAACCTGCTGGCGAAGGCCCATTTCTCCCAATGAGGATAACAGAAAACCCCTCGAGACGCGGGGGCCTACTACTTCAGTGTGAAGGTCAGCTCGAGTGTGATTGCCACCGCCACCGGCTTGCCGTCCTTCATGCCCGGCTTGAATTTCCACTGTTTTGCAGCGTTTACGGCCTGCTGATCGAGTCCGTACTCCTCGTCCAGCGAGCGGGTGACCTTCACCTCGCCAATGTCGCCCTCGGCGGTCACGACGCACTCGAGCCACACCGAGCCTTGAATCTTGGCGTCCATGGCGGCACGGGTGTAGCCGGGCTTGGCCTCTTTGAGGACAACGGGGAGCGACACTCCGTTGCCCGGTCGGTAGACCGTCGCCTTCTGAACGGCTTCAGAGGACATAGGCAAGCGATCGACGACGGCAGCGGTCAAGCTGGCTGAGGCGAAAAGGGCGAGGGCGATGCTGACGAACGCGCGGCGACGTGACATAGGTCTCTCCTCTGCAATCAGGGCAATGCGCTGGCTGAGCGTGCGGCGGCCGATGAACGGTGTGACGCCTGCGATGTGGGGCTGCGGGTCTGCGAAGGCGAGTAACGCTTCAGCGTAGGCGCGGCGATCCCGCGTCAGTGCGAGCGTGGTTTCGTCGACCACCATTTCGCGCGCCAGCGACAGCCGCGACGCAATCATTCTGGTAGCCGGATGAAACCAGAGCACGGCGCACCATAGCTCTTCACCAATGGTGTGCAGCCAGTCGCGCCGGCGCACGTGCACCAGCTCGTGACTCACGATCGCGAGCTGTACCGCTTCGGACATTGCGAGGACGGAACGCGGCACTAAAACCACCGGCCGTCGAACGCCGACCGTTGCGGGACCCTCGAGGTCATCGCTGATGAGGATCGTCGCGTTGGTGCCGAGTTGTTGCTGGAGTTCGTGCATCGCCGGCGTGATTACGTCATCGGCGTGGGCATTGGCGACCAGCCAGCGGACGCGCCACAGTCCAAGCGCAAGCCACAACAGCCGCAGCATCGCACCAAGCGCGAGGACGATGAATGCCGCCGTCATTGCTCCGCCGTTCACGCCGTCGAAAAACGCTTCGCGCGCGGTGTGCACCACCGTCGCCGTGCCGGCAGATGCGGTAAACATCGGGATGCTTGATGCTCCTGGCGCGGGCTGCAGGAACGGCAGGAGCAGGGCAGCGGCGAGAATCGCCTGCCAGTACCTGAGGGCGGCGCGCGGAAGGCGGACGCGGAGGGCGGCCGCCGCCGCGACGGCGACGATGGCCAGCGATCCGAGCTGGAGGCTGTAGGCCGCGAGATTCCAGAGTGCGTCCGTCATTCCTCTCCCTCGTCCTTCTTCTCAGCAAGCAGTCGCTGCAGTTGCTTGCGTTCCCGTTCGGTGAGCCCTTTTTCTTTCAGCAGGTGCACCAGCAGCGGACGCGCCGAGCCATCAAACACCCGGTCAACAAAATCACGCACCATCGTTCTGACGACGGCTTGCTGCGGACGGACGGGAGCGTAGAGATGGGCCTTGTCGACGGCCTGCTTCTTGAGGTGGCCCTTCGTCTCGAGGATGTTCATCATTGTCTGCACGGTGGTGTAGGCAATGGTGCGGCGCGAGCGGAGTTCGTCGTACACCTCGCGCACCGTGGCCTGGCCTCTGGGCCAGATGACTTTCATGATTTCGAGTTCCTGGCCGGTCAGGGTGTCGGACTTGGGTCGCATCTACTAATTAGTTAGTACTAAAGGGTTGGGAGATGTCAAGTGCCGGGCCACCGGCGAATTTTGCCAACTGGTTTCGGAATCCTGCCGTCTTAGAGCCATGCGCACGCTGATCGTTGCCTTGCTGCTCGCTGCACAGTCGCCAGGACCAGTGTTCCGCTTCGAGACCGACGGCTTCTGGCTCAACATGCATCACTTTCTGTATGTACTGGGCCGGGCCCAGAACAACGAGAGAGACGTGCAGCGCCGCGCAGTCATCAACGCGCCGGCAGACTCGACTCAGGGATTAGCCGGACAGAGCGACCGCGACCGCCGGGCGTGGGAGGACGCGATCGCGTTCTACGCCAACGGCCTCAGCAAACTCGACACGGTGTTCAGCGCTCCGCTGATCGAGGTGACGAACGCGCTGCGCGTTGCGCCGGATGCGGCGGCGGCATCCCTAAAGGTGGACCCGGCGTTGCACGCGGTACTGCAGCGCGCCGCGCCTGTGTATCGCGCCGTATGGTGGAACCGTCACCGTGCCGCGAATCGCGAGCGAGTGCGCGCACTGACGACGCAGGTCAGCGAGCACGGCGATCAGATTCTCGCCTTCATCACGAGGGCGTATCTGGAGAGCTGGCCGAAAGACGGGTATCCGATCAACGTAAGCGGCTATTCGAACTGGGCCGGCGCGTACTCAACCAGCGGGGACCTGCTGGTGGTGTCAAGCCTCGACGAAGGCTCGCGCGGGCCGATGGGACTCGAAATCGTGTTTCACGAAGCCATGCACCAGTGGGATCAGAAAATGATGACGCGCCTGACACGTTTGTCGAAGCAGCATCAGACCGCACCGCCGCGCGGCGACATCACGCATGCGTTGATTTGGTATACCGCCGCGGAAGCAGTGAAGCGGGTGATCCCCGCTCATGTCGGCTATGCCGAGTCCGGCGGCTTGTGGAAGCAGAAGGGCCTCGGCGCACACAAGGTGGCACTCGACGCACACTGGAAGCCGTACCTCGATGGCAAGGGGACGCTCGATGAGGCGCTATTGGGTCTTTTGAAGTCGTAGCGCGATCACCGCGCCGATGGCCAGGATTCCGGCGAGCGTCAGCAGCCCGGCACTGAAGCCGCCGGTGGCTTCGCGGATCCAGCCCATCAGGAAGGGCCCCACAAACCCACCGAGATTGCCGATCGAGTTAACGATCGCAATGCCACCGGC
>DATMJU010000656.1:0-2257 GCA_035553795.1 Vicinamibacterales bacterium | reverse complement strand
GACTTCGCCGACGCCGGCGCTCAACGTGTAGGTGATCGGCCGGACCACCGCGCTCGACGCGGTCTGCCGTGAAATGGTCGTCAGCTCGGAACCGGTGTCGAGGACGAAGTCCTGCGCGCGGCCGCCGTTGACACGCGCCTTGACGATGACCTTGTCGTCGACGACGCGGAAGTCGACGGTGTGGAGGCTGTCGACGGCGGTTTCCTCGAGGGCGATCGGCTCGCGCTCGCCGAAGGAGCGCAGGAAGCGAATCTGCGATCGCGACCACGCGGCCTTGTCGCTGCGGTCCTTGTTCGGCAACAGGTTGACGTAGTTGCCGTAGGCCGCGGCGGCCTGCTCGTAGCGGCGCATGCGCTCGAAGATCGAGCCGACGGTGTGGTGGATCTCCTCGTCGCGCGGCGACAGCTTCAGCGCGACTTGCGCCTCGTTCAGCGCATCATCGAGCTTGTTCTGCGAGGCCAGCGCGCGCGCCAGGCCGTGACGGCCGCGCGACAGGTCGGGGACCATCGCGAGCGCGTCCTTGAATTCCTGGTGGGCTTCATCGAACAGGCCCGCCGACCACAGCGCGTCGGCGTGCAGCGCCAGCACGTCGGGGCTGCGCGGTTCCTGCAGCTTGAGCGTCGCGGCTTCGCGCTGCGCCTCGATGAACTCGCCCAGGCGGAGCGCGGTTTTCACCACGCCCATGCGCGCCTGGACGGAAAGGGTCTTGGATTCGGCGTTGACCGCCTTCCGGAACGCCTCGAGGGCTTCGCGGTATCGCGTCTCCTCGAACAGCAGTGTGCCCAGTTGAAACTGCAGACTGGCATCCTGCTGGTCGCGCCCGTGCACTCCCGATACCAGCGCCGTTACGACGGCTACGGCCACCAACGCCAAGCGACGTCGAGTCATGGTTCCCCTTCCAAAGCGGACGCCGGGAGCGCGGACCGGAGCCCTAAGTCAAGGCTTGCCTATCGGCGGGATTCTACTCCGAGCCCGCCGGCAGGGTATGACTATTTCTGGAAGTGCTTGGCGTTGATGTCGATGTAGTTCTTCCATTTTTCCGGAACCTCATCGAGGGCGAAAATCGCCTCAACGGGGCATGCCGGGACGCAGGCGCCGCAATCGATGCATTCGTCGGGGTGGATGAAGAGCTGGGTCGCGCTCTCGAAATCCGACTCGTCCTTGCGGGGGTGGATGCAATCGACCGGGCACACGTCGACGCAGGCTGAATCCTTAGTACCAATGCACGGTTCCGTAATGATGTACGCCAACTGACTCTCCTCCAGTGAAAACTACGCGGTACTTTCGAGCGCGCTCGCCGGCACATGGCCGAGCCGCATCGAAATGCGGCGCGCCAAATCCCAGGCGCCGCGGTGATGTTCTTTCAAGATCGGGCCGTCATCCACGCCGTGTCCGAACACGCCCACGCGGGCGACTTCCTGCCCCGTGTAATCGCGGACCGGCGCGCACACACAGAACAGGCGCTGCAGCGCGTCAGGTTCCACGGGCGGCGGTCCCATGCGCACCACCGTGGATTCAGGCTGGCTCAGTTCGGACGAGGACGCGAGACGCAGGCAGCTAAGCCGGCGCGTCGCCTGCCGCGGCTTCCCCGCCACGGCCTCCGTCGACGCGGGCGAGAAGTAAATCGCGCAATGCCCCGGCATTTGCTTGCCGTACACCGTGCGCATCGCGACTTCGTCCGGCCCGGTGCTCCAGACGTAGGTCACTTCGCCGCTGGCGGGAATGGCGATGAACCCGCGATACGGCGTGCGCAGCACGTACTCACGCATGATCGGATACGCGTGCAAGCGAAGTTCCGATTGGCCGAGCGAACGGAAGCTGAGATCGAGCATCTTCAACGTCAGCCCGTAGCGTTGCGTCTCGTCGTCCTGGCGCACGTAGCCGCGCTTCTTCAGGACCGCAAGCAGGCGATGGACCGTGGATGCCGGCTGACGAAGCGCGCGGGCCAGGTCGGACAAGCTCATCCCTCGCGGCATCCCGCTGAGGACCTCACACACTTCGAGCGCCTTGTCGACGGACGTCATATTTCCGGCACTACGCGAGGTTTCCATTATGCGGAATAGCGTTTCAGAATACTGACTTTATCAGTCTGAGCCGTAGCACAGCAACCGGCAAGTCGCCGTGAGCCAGAGGTGGCTAGGCCAACTGTTAACCGCCGATTTGATTTAGGATGAACGTCCCTACACCGGCGATAACGTGGCAAATTCATTGGTTGGACAGACACTCGGGCACTACAAGATCCTCGACCAGCTAGGGG
>DATMJU010000655.1:0-3652 GCA_035553795.1 Vicinamibacterales bacterium | reverse complement strand
CCACCGACGCGCTGGCCGTGGCGATCTGCCACCTGCACAACGGATCGGTGATGGCGAAAGCCGCGGTCGGCGGCGCGAAGAAGACCGCTCTCAAATCCTGGCGACAGTATCGGCCGTGATTGCCCGCCTGTTCGGAAAGATTGCCGACAAGAAACCGAGCCGACTGATCGTCGATGTCTCAGGCGTTGGCTATGACGTGCAAGTGCCGCTGTCGACGTTTTACGTCTCTCCCGAGACCGGCGGCGACATGGCGCTGCGGATCCACACGCACGTGCGCGAGGACCAACTCGCGCTCTACGGTTTCGCCACCGAGCTCGAATTGACGATGTTCGAGAAGCTGATCGCGGTGAGCGGCATCGGACCCAAGCTGGCGCTGTCGGTGCTGTCCGGCATCGAGCCGCGCGATCTGGCCGGCGCGATTCTGCGGAACGACCTGGCCAGGCTGACGGCAATTCCCGGCGTCGGCAAGAAGACGGCGGAACGCATGTGCGTCGAGTTGCGCGATCGATTGCCAAAAGCGATCGAGGCGTCGCCCGAAGCCCCCGAAGATTCGCTGCGCGATGACCTGGTCTCGGCGCTCGGCAACCTCGGCTACCATCGGCAGGCGATCGACAAGGTCCTCGACAAGATGGCCGCCTCCGCCAAGGCTTCGGCGGGCCAGGCGCCACGCTTTGAAGACGTCCTCCGCGGGGCGCTGAAAGAGCTGTCACGCGCATGACCGATCCACGCCTCCTGACCCCGTCGCGCGCGGACGAAGATGCGCAGGATGAAGGGCTGCGTCCCCGGCGGCTCGACGACTACATCGGGCAGGACCGCATCCGCGAACAGTTGCACGTCGCGATCGAGGCCGCGAAGGGCCGGGGCGAAGCGCTCGATCACACGCTGCTGTATGGACCGCCCGGGCTCGGCAAGACCACGCTGGCCTACGTCATCGCGAACGAGCTCGGCGTGCCGGTGCGCACCACGGCAGGCCCGGTGATCGAGAAGCCCGGCGACCTCGCCGGCATCCTGTCGAACCTGCAGCCGCGCGAAGTGCTGTTCATCGACGAGATTCACCGCATGCCGCCGGCGATCGAGGAAATCCTCTACCCGGCCATGGAAGACTTCGAGCTCGACATCGTGATCGGGCAGGGACCTGGCGCGCGCTCGGTGAAGGTGCCCGTCGAGCCGTTCACGCTGGTCGGCGCCACCACGCGCGCGGGACTCCTGACCTCGCCGCTGCGCGCCCGCTTCGGCATCGTGCAGCGCCTCGATTTCTATTCCGCCAGCGACATCGAAGAGATCGCGCGGCGCTCGGCGCGCATCCTCGGCGTCGAGGTGGATGCCGCGGCCGCGAAGGATATTGCCAGCCGGTCGCGCGGCACCCCGCGCATCGTCAACCGGCTGCTGCGGCGCGTGCGCGACTACGCGCAGGTCCGCGCCAACGGCAAGGTCACCATCGAGGTGGCCCGCGCCGCGATGCAGCTGCTCGACGTCGACGAATTCGGATTCGACGACAGCGATCGCCGGCTGCTGCTGACGATCATCGACAAGTTCAGCGGTGGTCCGGTCGGACTGAGCAGCCTGTCTGCGGCGCTCAGTGAAGAAGAAGACGCCATTGAAGACATCTATGAGCCGTACCTGATCCAGAGCGGCTTCATCGAACGCACATCACGCGGGCGGCTGGCGACACCGCGCGCGTACGAATATTTCGGGCGCAAGGCGCCCGGAAGGGGGTTGTTTTGAACGTCCGCCGTGTCGAGATCAAGAGCCTGGCCACCTATGTACCGCCGCGCGTGCTCACCAACGCCGACCTCGAGAAGATGGTCGAAACCACCGATGAGTGGATCCTGCAGCGCACCGGCATTCGCGAGCGCCACATCGTCGATCCCGGTGTCGCGACCAGCGATTTGGCGACGATGGCCGGCCGAGAGGCAATCGCCAGGGCAGGGCTGACCCCCGACGATATCGGCGTGATCATCGTCGGCACCGTGACGCCCGACATGCTGTTCCCGAGCACGGCCTGCCTGGTGCAGGCAAAGCTCGGCGCCAACAAGGCGTGGGGGTTCGACTTGTCGGCGGCGTGCTCCGCGTTTACCTACGCGTTGACGGTGGGCAACACCATCGTGGCCTCGGGCGGGACGAAGTACGCGCTGGTCATTGGCGCCGACGTGATGTCGAGCATCATCGACTACACCGATCGCGCGACGTGCGTGCTGTTCGGTGATGGCGCCGGCGCCGTCGTGCTGGGTCCGTCCGACGACGACAACATCGGCATTCTCGACTACGACCACATGATTGACGGCAACGGCGGCCCCGCGTTGTGCATGCCGGCCGGCGGCAGCAGGATGCCCGCGTCACACCAGACAGTGGACGATCGCCTGCATTACGTGAAGCAGGACGGCCAGACGGTCTTCAAGTTCGCGGTGCGCAACACTGGCGAGATCTGCGAGCGTCTTTTGAAGCGCAACAACCTCACCGGTGATGACCTCGATCTGTTCGTGTCCCACCAGGCCAACAAGCGCATCATCATGTCGGCCGCCGAGCGTATCGGGATGCCGGAAGAGAAGGTGATCATCAACATCGACACCTACGGCAACACCACAGCCGGAACCATCCCGCTGGCCCTGCACACCGCGGTCGAAACCGGCCGGCTCAAGAAAGGTGATCTGATCCTGCTGACGTCCGTCGGCGCCGGATTCACCGTTGGCTCGGTGCTCGTGCGCTGGGGGCTGTAAGGCCGCTGTTCCAAGACGGAACGTCCGAGGGGACCGCAGCTCGCCTGCGGGCCCTCTAAATCGTTCTCCCGGATGGGTTTGACTATTGTGTCTTCTAACGACACATCATGTTTTTCTTTGCACAATAGAGAACATATTCAAATAAGTCATTTCTAATCAGTTGTTTGGGTGGCTGTGTCTCGGTAATTTGTGCCGACAATGTTCTTAAGTGGAACAGTCCATTCGTCGCGTTAGTTGCCACTTGGTCGCTTTAGTGACCGCTAAAGTCATATTAGTCGCCTGATTTTCCACATTCGGCTTGCTCAGCCGTAGTTGGCCCGCGCATTGCTCTAACGGGAGCGAATGCACCGCAACTGGCTCCCTTCAACCGTTGCCGCGCTCACCGCGCTGCTGGTCGTCACCGGCGGCGCCGGGATCGCGTCGGCACAGACGAACCACGACAAGCTCGATCGCGCGTTGCGCGAAGGCAGGCGCTCGGGCAAGGCACAGCGCGTCATTGTCAAAGCGAAGCCTGGTTACGAGGCCTGGGCTCGCGAGTTGCTCGCGCAGAAGGGCAAGTCGATTGACGCCGAGTTGCCGAGCATCGGCGCTCTCGCGGTTGAACTGACGCCGGCCGAACTCGAGTTGTGCAAGAGCGGCGTCCTCGATGGCTGCTCGGAGGATTCCTACGTGCGCCCGACCGGGGCTGCGGCGCGGAAGGCCGCTGCGCCCGCGCGAGACACCAGGAAGAACAGCAAGACATCATCGGTAGCGACGCCGGTCTACTCCGCGCCGGCTCTGAACACGTTGCTCGGCACGCTTGGACTCACGCCGTCGCCGCTGTTTGGCTCAGGCGTCACCGTAGCGGTGATCGACTCCGGCATCCACCCGTCAGCGTCGTTCGCGGGTCGCATTCTCGCGTTCTACGACTTCACGACCGGTGGGATCCGCGCGAA
>DATMJU010000654.1:0-2969 GCA_035553795.1 Vicinamibacterales bacterium | reverse complement strand
TGAAGTTGGTGAGCAGGCCGCCGAGCCAGCGCTCGTTGACGTAGAACATGCCGCAGCGGGCCGCTTCTTCCGCGACCACATCCTGTGCCTGGCGCTTGGTGCCCACGAACATGATGGTCTTGCCTTCGGCGGCCTGCTCACCAACTTCAGCACCATTCAGCGCAGCATCGCGCGCCTTCGCGATCTCGAGGCGATGGCCACCGACGGCCGCTATGAATCGATGCCGAAGAAGGAAATCGCCAAGGCCGAAAAGGAAAAGCGCAAGCTGGTGAAGAACCTCGAAGGCATCCGCCACATGGGCCGGCTGCCGGACGCGCTGTTCGTGATCGACACCCGCAAGGAACAGATCGCGGTGGACGAAGCTCGCAAGTTGAAGATTCCGGTCATCGGCATCGTCGACACCAACTGCGATCCCGACCAGGTCGACTACATCATCCCCGGCAACGACGACGCGCTGCGCTCGGTGAAGCTGTTCGTCTCGCGGATTGCTGACGCCGTGATCTCCGGCCGCGGCGAACGTGAGTCGGCGATGGCTGACCAGGCCACGGCTGAAGCCGAGGAAAAGGCCGCGCACGAAGCGAGCCGCACGGTGCGCCCCGCGGATATCCGCAAGCCGCAGCGCCCGGCAGAGACCCCGACGCCGACGGTGTAAGAGCCGCGGCTCGTCTCGACGGCGCTCGCGAGAGCGACGTCGGACGGACTCCCCTCTCGCGCCGGCTGCCCCACCTCATTGAGGAACGCGGCCGGCGCGATTTTCGTACAGCCTTTGGGCCTGGGACTTGGGACCTGGGACTTGGGCAAGAACAAAACAGTTGGGTTGCATTTCAAGCCCCAAGTCCCAAGCCCCAAGCGTTGTTTTCGGAGAAGAAGTAATGGCAGCTACAGCAGCACAGGTTAAGGAACTACGCGACAAGACCGGCGCCGGCATGATGGATTGCAAGGCCGCGCTCGACGAGACCAATGGCGATATCGAGAAGGCCATTGAAGTGCTTCGCAAGAAGGGCCTGGCGTCGGCCGCCAAGCGCGCCGGACGCGTGGCCAAGGACGGCATGATCGGCCACTACATCCACATGGGCGGCAAGGTCGGCGTGCTCGTCGAAGTGAACTGCGAGACCGACTTCGTGGCGCGCACCCCGGACTTCCAGACGCTGGCCAAGGAAATCGCGATGCACATCGCCGCGGCCAGCCCGCTGGTGGTCAGGCGCGAGGACCTCGACACCGCCACGCTCGAGAAGGAAAAGAAAATCTACCGCGCCCAGTTCGCGGGTCAGAACAAGCCGGCCAACGTCGTCGACAAGATCGTCGATGGCAAGCTCGAAAGCTACTACGCGCAGGTCTGCCTGATGGACCAGCCGTCGGTACGTGACCCCAACGTCACGATCAAGCAGATGGTCGCCGCCGCCACCGCCAAGACCGGCGAAAACGTGACGATCACCCGCTTTGTCCGCTTCAAGCTGGGCGAGACGCTCGAAGCGTAGGTCACAGGTTCCGAGTTACCGCTTCCCGGTTTGGTCCTGTTGGGTACGTCCGACCGAACAGCACCAAACCGGTTACTGGTAACGCGAAACCCGTAACCTATATATAATTTCGCTTTGTGCCCGACTCTGCCCCACCAAGTCCCCACTACAAACGAATTCTCCTGAAGCTGTCGGGCGAAGCCCTGATGGGCGACGCGTCGTACGGCATCGACCCGGCCGTGGCGACCCGCATTGCGCAGGACGTTGCGGAAATCCAGTCTCTCGGCGTCCAGACGGCGATCGTGATTGGCGGCGGCAACATCTTTCGCGGCCTGGCGGCCAGTGCCAAAGGGATGGATCGATCCACCGGCGACTACATGGGTATGCTGGCCACGGTGATCAATGCCCTCGCGCTTCAGGATGCCCTCGAGAAGAACGGCGTCCCGACGCGCGTGCTGACCGCCATTGAGATGCGCGCGGTCGCCGAGCCGTTCATCCGCCGCCGTGCCGTGCGCCACCTCGAGAAAGGCCGCGTCGTGGTGTTTGCGGCCGGCACCGGCAATCCCTACTTCACGACCGACACCGCCGCCGCGCTGCGCGCGATGGAAATGAAGGCGGAGGTCATCCTCAAGGCGACGAAGGTGGACGGTATCTATACCGCCGACCCGGTGAAAAATCCCGACGCCACTCGCTACGATCGCATTTCGTACCTCCAGGTGCTCCAGGAACGGCTGCAGGTCATGGATGCCACCGCCATTTCGCTCTGCATGGACAACAAACTGCCCATCCTCGTGTTCAACATGAAGACGCCCGGCAACATCAAGCGCGTCGTCATGGGCGAGGCCGTTGGCACCGTCGTCACCGCTTAGTCGAGGCAGAACATGGAAGTAGTAGACGTTAAGGGCCTGATGGCCGAGATCAGCAAGCGCATGGACGGACACATCGAGTTCGTCCGCAAGGAACTGGCGGGTGTGCGCACCGGCCGGGCCTCCACCGACATGCTGACCGGCGTGATGGTGGAAGCGTACGGCTCGAAGATGCCGCTCAACCAGGTGGCGATGCTGTCGGTTCCCGAGCCGGCGCTTATTGTCGCGCAGCCGTTCGACGCGTCGCTGATGAGCGCGCTCGAACGCGCCGTGCGCCTGTCGGATCTGGGGCTCAACCCCGCCAGCGACGGCAAGGTGCTGCGCATCCCGATTCCGTCGCTCACCGAAGAGCGCCGCAAGGAGCTGTCGCGCCACGTCCACAAGATGGCCGAGGAAGGCCGCAACCACGTCCGCGTGGTGCGCCGCGAAGCCAACGACAAGCTGAAGAAGTTCCTCAAGGACCACGCGATCTCGGAGGACGACGAGAAGCGCGCTGTTGCCGATGTGCAGAAAGTGACGGACGCGCACATCAAGGTCATCGACGACCTCCAGGCCAAGAAAGATCAAGAGCTCCTTGGCAAATAGCTACTTCACTCATCTCGAGTGCAGCAGCGGCTGCGGCGCGGGTCCGTTCGATCCGCGCGAG
>DATMJU010000653.1:0-13504 GCA_035553795.1 Vicinamibacterales bacterium | reverse complement strand
CCTTTCGAGGCAGATGCTCATCGAGCACCTTGTGCTCGCTGGCATCGCTGCAGTGGTCGCCGTTGGCGTCGCCGCTCTCCTCTTGAACCTGCTGTCACTGACGCGGCTGGTGCCGGCGTCTCAACTCGCGCGTGCCGGGCTCGGCGTGGATGCGCTGACGTTCCTCGTTGGCCTGATGACCCTCACGGCCGTGACGCTCGGCTGGATCGTCTCTCGCCGCGCCACCAGGTCCGCGGCCATGACCGGCACCCTGCGCACCCAGTCTTCCTCGCGCGAGTCGGTGCGGCTGCGCCACGCGCTCGTCAGCATCGAAGTGGGCGCGGCAGTCGTATTGCTCCTCGCCGCAACCCTGCTGCTGCAGAGCGCCGCACGCTTGATGCAAGTCGACCCTGGATTCCGGACCGAGAACGTCATCACGTTCCAGGTTGGCTTGCCAATCAGCCGCTACGCCAACGTCAACGATCGGGTCCGCTTCATCGATGGCGTTGTCGAGAAGCTGGGCCAGCTCCCCGGGGTGACAGCGGCCGCATCAGGCGCGTTTTCGCCGATGACGACGATGCGCGCGACGCGGCGATTTGCCATCGACGGCAAGCCGATGCCCGCTCCGGGAACGGAGCCCATTGCCATCGACCTGCCCGCAGGTCCCGGGTATGCGAGCCTGATGGGCCTGCGGATCATCGACGGACGCTGGATCAGCGACCGCGATCGAACAGACTCGGCGCCGGTCGTCGTGATTAGCGAATCCTTTGCGCGCCAATATTTCGCCGGCGAGCGCGCCGTGGGGCGGCGTCTGCGGTACTACGCGGGGCTGCAGCCCAATGCGCCGCCTCCGCCAGTCCCCGAGATCGTCGGCGTCGTGTCGGACGTGCGCCAGTTTGGCGTCGCCGAGGCTGAGGCCCCGCAGATGTATGTGCCGCACGCGCAACGCGCCTGGACCTTCACGAGCTTCTTCGTCAGAACCGCTTCCGATCCGCGCGCGGTCATCAGCAGCCTGCCCGCAGCGGTGCACGCGCTGGATCCTGAGCGTCCGCTCGAAAAGGTTGAGACGCTCGAAGAGCGCGTCAGTCAGTCCACGGCGGATCGACGCGCGCTCAGCGCCTTGCTGATGATTGCCGCGGTCGTGGCCGTCCTGATATCAGCGATCGGCGTTTACGGCGTGACGGCGGCGACGACCAATGCGAGGCGGCGAGAGCTCGCCATCCGCGCCGCGATTGGCGCCGATAGCCGAAGGTTGGTCCGGCTGGTCGTTCAGCAAGGGCTGGAGGCGGCGGCTGTCGGTGTCGTCATTGGCCTGGCCGCGGGCCTGACGGCGTCCAGCGTCCTCGAAGCGGTGCTGTACGAGGTCGCGCCGCGCAACCCGGTGACCGCAGGCGCTGTCGCGCTGGCGTTGCTGGGGATTTCCGCGGTCGCCTGCTACCTCCCGGCCCGCCGGGCGATCACCGTCAATCCCGCAACCGCCTTGAACGAGCCGTAGCCAACGGTTACACTATTAGCAGTCTTAATCTGAGACTGCTAATACACCCATGGTTGGTCCGGCATTATCAGACCGTACGCGCAGAATTCTTGCGACGCTCGTCCGCTCGTATATCGAAACGGGTGAGCCCGTCTCGTCGGGGACGCTCGCCCAGAAGGCCGGCCTGAACCTCTCCTCCGCCACCGTCCGAAACGTGCTGGCGCAGCTGGAAGAGATGGGCTACGTCTGGCAGCCGCATACCTCGGCCGGACGCGTGCCGACCGATGCGGGTTATCGCAGCTACGTGGACATGTTGCTCGAGAGCCGCCGCTCGTCCAAGGACGCCTCCGCGGTTGAAGCCCGCCTGCGCCAGGAAGCCGGCGATGCGCCGCTGATGGATGACCTGCTGTCGTCCACCTCGCACGTGCTCTCAGAAGCCGGTGGCGTGGGCTTCGCGATTTCTCCGCCCAACGCGGGCGCGATCTTCCAGCACATCGAGTTCGTTCCCATCAGCGGCAGCCGCGTCCTCGTGGTGCTGGTGACAAGCGGCAACCAGGTGTCGCAGAAGACCGTCGACATTGGCGAAGCGGTGAGTCCGTCGGAACTCGTGCAGGCGGCAAACTTCCTGAACGCCGAGTTCTCGGGCCGCAGCCTCGAAGAGGTGCGCGCCGGCGTGGTTGAGCGCCTGAAGGAAGAGCGCTCGCTATACGACCAACTGCTCGGCCTCGCGTTACGCATCGCCAGCACGTCGTTTCAGAACCTCGATCGCCCCACCGCCGTCTCTATCGATGGCGCATCGACCTTGATCGAAGAGGTCGTGCAACTGAGCGGCATTTCCGCCAACACGCTGAAGACGCTGTGGCGGATGGTCGAAGAGAAACAACGCCTCGTGCGCATGCTGACGGAATACATGGACGGCCCGGGCCTCACCGTGGTCATCGGCGCCGAGCACAACGATCCGGAACTACGGCCGTTCAGCCTGATCGCCGCGACCTACTTCGACGGGCGCAGCAACGGCACCGTCGGCATCATCGGCCCGACGCGCATGCGCTACTCCAAGGCGATTAGCGCGGTCGACGTAGCCGCGATCGCGGTGGCCCGGGTGCTGCGCGACGTTAATTGATCCACTCGCACTTATTTCCACGGGATACATGAGCGACAACGAATTCGATCCACAAGCGGCGCCGGAGGCGACGGCAGAAAAGACCGCGCCGCAGGAGACCAACCCCCTCCAGGCCGAACGCGACGAGCTGTACGACCGCCTGCTCCGCAAGACCGCGGAGTTCGACAATTTCCGCAAGCGCGTTGAACGCGACCGCAAGGACATGATCGAGTGGGCGGCCGCGGACGTGCTGACCGACCTCATCACCATTGCGGACGACTTCGACCGCGCGCTCGCGGCGAACGCGCCGCCGGAAGCGCAGGCCTACAAGGCCGGCCTCGAGTTGATTCATCGTCAGCTCAACGAGCTGCTGAAGAAGCGCGGCGTCACGACCGTCGATCCGCTCGGCGCTGATTTCGATCCGCACGTGCACCAGGCCGTGGCGTACGAGGAAGTGGCCGGTGGACGTGAAGGCGAAGTGGTCGGCGTCATGGCCAAGGGCTACAAGCTCGGCGAGCGCCTGCTGCGCCCGGCGATGGTGAAAGTGGCCAAGGCGTCGTGAGCAAGCGCGACTACTACGAGATCCTCGAGGTCTCCCGCACCGCAACGGATCAGGAGATCAAGAGCTCGTACCGGAAACTCGCGCTCAAGTACCACCCCGATCGCAATCCCGGCGACAAGGCGGCGGAAGAACAGTTCAAGCTCGCGGCCGAGGCCTACGCGATCCTCAGCGACAGCGAGAAGCGCGCCCGCTACGATCGCTTTGGACACGCCGGCGTCGGTGGCGGCGCCCAGGGCTTCGACCCGTCGCAGTTCAGCGGCTTCGAGGATATTTTCGGCGGCCTCGGGGACATCTTTGGCTTCGGCGGCGGCAGCCGCCGCGCCGGCCCGCAACGCGGCGCCGACCTGCGCTACGACCTCGAGATCAAATTCGAGCAGGCCGCGAAGGGCGTCGAAACCAGCATCCAGATCCCGCGCAACGAGGCCTGCGAAACCTGCAAGGGCAACGGCGCGGCGCCGGGCACCACGCCCACGACCTGCTCGCAGTGCCGTGGCACCGGCCAGCTCCGGTATCAACAGGGCTTCTTCACCGTCGCCCGCACGTGCAGCCAGTGCCGCGGCAGCGGCAAGGTGATCACCAAGCCGTGCGCCACGTGCCGCGGCAACGGCACCGTCGAGCAGACGCGCAAGCTCACCGTCAAGATTCCCGCGGGCATTGCCACGGGGCAGCGGCTGCGCCTCTCCGGCGAAGGCGAAGCCGGCACGCTCGGTGGGCCGCCGGGCGATCTCTACGTGGTCATCTTCGTGCGCGAGCACGAGTTCTTCCAGCGTGACGGCAACAACCTGCACTTCGCGCTGCCCCTCCCCTTCACCACGCTCGCACTCGGCGCGGACATCAAGGTGCCGGGCATCGAGGGCGAGCACGTCGTCAAGATTCCCGAGAGCACACAGACCGGCGCAACCTTTCGCCTGCGCGGTAAAGGCATGCCCGACGTGTCAGGGCGCGGGCACGGCGACCTGCTGGTGACGGTCCACGCCGTCACCCCGAAGAAGCTGACGAAGGAACAGAAGAAGCTGCTCGAGCAACTGGCGGCGACGCTGCCCGAAACGAAGATCACGCCCTCCTCTCGCGATAGCGAGGACGAGCGCGGCATCTTCGACAAGGTCAAAGACATTTTTGGCTAAAGTCTGGCCGGCCATCATTCTTCGCGCGTCACAGGTCGATGAATCCGAAGAGCTCGTCTCCGCCGTGCTCTCGGACTTCAACCCTGTGGCGATTCACGATCTAGCCGATCGCCCCCTGCCTCCGGGTGGGCTGTGGGATCCGACCTTTCCGCCGATTCCCGATCCGCCGCCGACTCCGCTGCACTGGAACGTGTGCTTCTCCGATGCAGCCGAGCGCGATCGCGCCGCGGCGGCGATCGCGGACATGCTGCCGGGGCTCAGCATCGAGGCCGTCGATCTTCCGGACGAAGACTGGGCGTCCCGGTCACAGCAATCGCTCAAAGCGGTGCATGCCGGCAACTTCATCGTGGCACCGCCATGGGACCTGCCTACCAGCGACATTGGCGCGACGGTCATCGTCATCGAGCCGTCGATGGGATTCGGCACCGGCCATCACGCCACCACGCGGATGTGCCTGCGCCTGTTGTCAGACCTGGATGTGACGGATGCATCCGTCGTCGATCTCGGCACCGGGTCGGGCGTGTTGTCGATGGCCGCGGCCCTGATGGGCGCGCGCACCGTGATCGGAATCGACATCGACCAGGACGCGATCGATTCGGCTGAAACGAGCGCGCGGCTCAATACGCTGCCGGACTCGATCACCTTTGTCGTCTCCGATTTCCGCAAGGACCCGCCGAAGCCCGCCGATCTCGTGCTCGCCAACCTGACGGGCGGCATGCTGGCGTCGAGCGGTGCCTCGATCGCCGCGCTCGTTCGCCCCGGCGGCCGATTGATCGTGAGCGGCTTCGATCACACCGAGGTCGATCGGGTCATCGCGGCCTTCCCGGGCTTCACCGAACGGCAGCGGCTCACCGAAGACAACTGGATCGCCCTGCACCTCCAGCGATGAAACTGCCGCGCCAACCCGCGGCCGTCGTGTTCGACATGGATGGCCTGCTGTTCGACACCGAGAACTTGGTGCGCGAAGCCATGTCCGCGGCGGCTCCGCGGCTTGGCTTCGAGATGCCTGAGGCGGTCTTCCTTTCCCTGCTGGGTCTTGGCGGCAATGCCAGTCGCGCGCGACTGCTCGAACACTACGGCGAGAAGTTCGACATAGAGGCGTTCTGGACGGCGGTCGATGAAGACTTCCACCGCATCAGCGAAGGGCGTCAGTATCTAAAGACCGGCGTCGTGGAGCTGCTTGATTGGCTCGATGACGTGAAGCTGCCGCGTGCGATCGCGACGTCGTCACCACATCGCCATGTGCAGAAGAATCTCGCCACTCACGGGCTGTCGGGCCGCTTCGACGTGATCGTGGCCCATGGCGACTACGAGCACGGCAAGCCGCACCCCGCTCCGTTCTTGAAGGCGGCTGAGAAGCTTGGCGTCGCGCCAGAGGACTGCCTGGCGCTCGAGGACTCATACAACGGCGTTCGTAGCGCCTGCGCCGCCGGCATGATGACCGTGATGGTGCCGGACCTGCTGTCGCCGACCGACGACATCCGCGCGATCTGCCTTCACGTCGCGCTCGACTTGCACGAAGTTCGTGAGCGGCTGACGGCCGCTCACGAATAGTCATCGCTAGTCCTGCGGCCCCACCGGCTTGACCGGCCGTTGCGCGCCGGGCGTCTTCTCGCGAATCTGGTTCCAGCGCTCAACAACCCGGCGGAGTTCCTTGTAGGGATTCTCCTGGTCGTCCACCTGGAAGCGAAGCACGGTGTCGTTGTTCAACCAGTTGCCGCCGCCCTTCTTGACGATCACCATCGACGCGGCCTGCATGCCGCGAGTGTCGCCGCCGGCGGCCTGGCCCGCTTCGAGCGCGGCCATGAACCGCATCGACAGGTGCCCCTTCGTCTCCTCGAACGCCTTCAGCATCGCGTCCACGACCTGCGGCCCGGCGAGGATGTTGCCCTGCGCGGCGCTGTACTTGCCAAGCTTGCCACCGGCCCACGCCGACGCCTTTGGCCCGGTGAACGTGGCCGCTTCGCCCTTGAGATTCATCACCGCAAACTGGCGGCCCTGCTTCGTCCAGCGTTCCGGAACCGGATCAGGATCGTTCTCCCAAATCTGCTTGATGATCGCATCGGGAGACATGCCCTTCTTCAGCAGCGCGATGCCCTGAGGGCCGTAGCTCACGTCCACGATCGCCTGCGTGGCGACGATGCCGGCATCAGCGTCGGCGGTGAGGACACCCGTCAGCGTGAAGACGCGTGACTGCACCGCGCCGCCGACTTCGCCCGTCTCCGGGTCGTAGCCAAGAATCGAGAACGTCGCCACCGGTGGCGGCTCGTTCGGATCGAGCGCCTTCTGCGCCTGAACGGGCGAGCTAAAGTTCACCCCTGCGATGAGCAGCAGCACCCCAAGTCCCAAGCCCCAAGCCCCAAGTCCCTTTTTCATTTCAGTTCACCCCAGGTCGTTAACAAGGCCGTCAACGCAATGATCGGCACCGCGTCCGCGCGCAGCGTCCGTCCGCCGAGCGACATCAGGATAGCGCCACAGTCGTGCGCGGCAGCGATTTCCGGCACGGTCCAGCCGCCTTCCGGCCCCACGATCACGTCGGCCGCAAACTTTCGTGGAACCGATTGCACGGGAATCACTTCGCCGAGCGCTGCCGATGGCTCGACGCACATCACGCGAGCGGCATCGGACTGCTCTTCCCAATAGCGATCAAGCGGCGAGGGATCGAGCACCTGCGGCACCACGGCGCGCCCGCATTGCTTGGCGGATGCCACCGCAATCCGCTGCCATCGCGCCACCCGTGAGCCCTTCGCCAGCGTCGAGAGGCTGATCTCCGATCGCGAGCTGACGACAGGCCGGATGCTCGTCACACCAAGCATCACCGCGTCACGCACCACGTCGTCCAACTTGTCACCCTTGAGCACGCTCACGACGAGCGACAAATGGATGTCCAGTTCCGGCGCCGGCTCGAGCTCCTCGATCGGCCTCACCGCCGCCGACTTCTTGCCGACTTGCACGATTTCTGCGCGCCACAGCGCGCCGAGGCCGTCGAATACATCGACTTCGTCACCGACACCCAGCCGCAGGACGCGCACCAGGTGCTCGGCTTCATCCTCGGGCATCTCGACGAGCGCGGCCGTCGAATTTACTCCGGGCACATGAAAGCGCGGGCGCACGCGGAGAGTATACTCATCGGCACAGATGTTCTTTCGCGGACAGACCGTCGGGAAATACCGCATCCTCTCACCCCTTGGAAGCGGCGGCTTCGGCAGCGTCTATCTCGCGGAAGACACCTGGATCGACAAGAAGGTCGCCATCAAGGTTCCGCACCGCCAGAACCTGGACTTCGGCGAACTGGTACGCGAACCGCGCCTCCTCGCCTCTCTCAGCCATCCCAACATCGTCACCGTCCTCACCGCTGAGAAGCAGGACGATGTGTTCTTCATCGTGATGGAGTACGTGCAGGGCGACACGCTCGAAGCGGTGATCGAGCAGGACGGCGTCCTCGACCTCGCCAAGGCGCTCGACTTCACTTGCCAGATCTGTAATGCGATGGACCATGCCCACAAGCAGGGCATCATTCATCGCGACCTGCGCCCGGGGAACGTGCTCGTCACTGATGGCGGCATGTGTAAAGTCGCGGACTTCGGCACGTCACGCTTCCTGGAGATCGCCGCGCACGGCACGACCGTCATCGGCAGCCCTCCGTACATGGCGCCGGAGCAATTCCAGGGCAAGGCCGTATTCGCCTCGGACATCTACTCGCTTGGCGTGACGATGTACCAGATGTTCACGGGCGTGCTGCCGTACAACACGCCGATGCCGGGCGATCTCGAGAAGTTGATGAAGGGCGAGCTCGCCTCCCCGCCGAAGCTGAAGAACCCGAAGCTGCCGAAGGCGATCAGCGACATCATCATGAAGGCGATCGCCGCCGACATTCCGTCCCGCTACCAGCGCGCCTCGGACTTGCTCGAAGCCGTGCTTGCCTTCCGCGTCCCCGCCGCATCCGCCAAGCGCCCGTGGCGCCCCGCGCCGGTGGCCGGAAACGGCCCCGCCGAGGACGTTCAAGACATCCAGGCCCGGCTGAAAGCCCGCGAATCCGTGCAGGCCAAGTTCTGCTGGAAGTGCGGCAAGGCGCTGCCCGCGAGAGCCGACCGGTGCCCCTTCTGCTCTGAGAAGCAGTAGGTTCCAGGTTACGGTAACATTCCCCAATGGCATTCGCAGGTACAGGCAAGATCTGGATGAACGGCGAGATGGTGGACTGGAAAGACGCCACCATTCACGTCGCCTCTCACGTCATTCACTACGGCACGGGCGCCTTCGAGGGCCTGCGCGCTTACGACTCCAAGAACGGCACCAACGTCTTCCGGCTCGAGCCGCACATGCGCCGCATGATCGACTCCTGCCGCGTGTATCGCATGGAGCCGAAGTGGTCGCAGGCTGAACTTGAAAAGGCCGTCCTCGACACGGTGCGCGCCAACGGCTTCAAGAGCTGCTACATCCGCCCGGTCATCTTTCGCGGCTACGACTCGCTGACGCTCGATCCGCGGCCCTGCCCGGTCGAAGCGGCCGTCATCGTCTGGGAATGGAACCAGATGATGGGCTCCGACGCGCTCGAGAAAGGCATCGACGTCGGCGTCAGTTCGTGGACGCGCCTTGCGCCGAACACGCTGCCGGCGCTCGCCAAGGGCGCGGCCAACTACGCCAATTCCGCGCTGATCAAGATGCAGGCGATGCTCGATGGCTACGCCGATGCGGTGGCGCTCGACGAGAGCGGCCTGCTCAGCGAAGGCAGCGGCCAGAACCTGTTCCTGGTCCGCGACAACGTGATTTACACGCCGGGCATCGGCTCATCGGTGCTCCAGGGCATCACGCGCGATACCGTGCTGACGCTGGCGAAGGATCTCGGCTTCGAGGTCCGCGAAGACTCGATTCCGCGCGAGTTCCTCTACATCGCCGATGAAGCGTTCTTCTGCGGCACCGCGGTCGAAATCACTCCAGTGAGGTCGTTCGACAAGATCGCGGTCGGTAACGGAAAACGCGGTCCGATTACAGAAGCGTTGCAGCAGCGGTTCTTCGCTATTCTCCGCGGCGATCATCCTGATACGCACGGGTGGTTGACGCCTGTAGGCAGCGCCGTTGGAGCGTCCGCGTCCGCGTAAAGCTTCGGCGCGGCAGGCTCGATAATACGGTCTCTCCCCAAGAGGACTCTGTATGCACGTCAACGATCTGCTGAAGATGGCTGTCGAGAAAGGTGCATCAGACTTGCACCTCAAGGTCGGCAGCTACCCGATGGCCCGCATCCATGGCCACCTGGCGCCGGTCAGCGAGGAGAAACAACTCGACCACGAAGACCTCGTCGAGATGGCCGCCTCGATCATGTCGACGGCGCAGCGGCAGAAGTTCAAGGACTCGCAGGAAGTGGACCTGGCCTACAGCGTGGCCGGCCTGGGCCGCTTCCGCTGCAACGTCTTCCAGCAGCGCGGCACGATCGGCATCGTGCTGCGCGTCATTCCCGTCAAGGTGATGAACCTCGACGAGCTAGGCCTCCCGCAGGTGCTCAAGAAGATCGCCTCGGAAGAACGCGGCCTGGTGCTCGTGACCGGCACGACCGGTAGCGGCAAGTCCACGTCGCTGGCCGCGATGATCGACTACATCAACGCCAACCGCACCGCGCACGTCATCACCATCGAGGACCCGATCGAATACCTGCACCGCGATCAGCAGTGCATCATCAACCAGCGCGAGATCGGCGTCGACACGCGGTCGTTCGCATACGCGCTCCGCAGCGCGCTGCGCCAGGACCCCGACGTCATCCTCGTCGGCGAAATGCGCGACATGGAGACGATCGAGACTGCGATGCACGCCGCGGAGACCGGACACCTGGTCTTCTCCACCCTGCACACACTCGACGCAACAGAAACCATCAACCGCATCATCTCGGTGTTCCCGCCTCACCAGCAGAAGCAGATTCGCCTGCAGCTGGCCTCGGTGCTGAAGGCCGCCATCGCGCAGCGCCTGATCCCGAAGAATGACGGCAAGGGCCGCGTCCCCGGCGTCGAAGTACTCGTTGCCACGCCCTTCATCAAGGACTGCATCGTCGACAAGGACAAGACGCACCTCATCGCCGGCGCGATTGCCCAGGGAACCTCGCAGTACGGCATGCAGACGTTCGATCAGTCGATCTTCAGCCTCTACTCCCAGGAACTGATTACCTACGAAGAAGCGCTGCGCTGGGCGACCAACGTCGACGAGTTCAAGCTGAAGGTGCAGGGCATTTCGACGACGGCCGACGCGTCGAGAGACCAGATGGCGGGGCAAATCTTCAACAAGCCTGGCGCCAAACCGGCGGCTGCGCCGCCCAAGGCGCCCGAGATCACCCGTTTCGGTTCCTAGTCACGCGTCCGGGTTACGGGTTTGGTGCGAAGGGCGGTTCCAGGTTCAGACGCGTTTACGACGGCCCTCACGTGGCTGTCGGCACGCGAACTGTCGGAGTCACAGATTCGGACCCGGCTGCGGCGCCGCGAGTTCCCTCCCGATGACATCGACTCGGCCATCAGCCGCTTGAAGTCTGACGGCACCATCAATGACACCCGCGTAGCGATGGCGCTGGGCCGCATGGAAAGCTCGATCAGGCAACGCGGCCGGGCGCGCGTGATCCAGAAGATCCGCCAGGCCGGGATTGACGACGACACGGCACAGGCCGCCGTGGACAAGGTGTTCGAGGACGTGAACGAGGACGACCTGCTAGACCGGGCTTTGCAACGCCGGCTGCGCGGCAAGGCACCTGCCGAGCTGGACGACAAAGGCAAGGCCCGAATCGTCCGAGGGCTGGTCGCGCAAGGCTTCCGTTTGGACGCGGTCCTGAAGCGCCTGCGAACCTGACCCGGAAGCTGGTACGCGGAACCGGTAACCGCTACAATATTGAGATGCATCCTCGGGAAATTCGCTCCTCTTTCCTCAAATACTTCGAACAGCACGGCCACCGTGTGGTCCCCAGCAGCCCGCTGCTGCCCGGCGACGATCCCACGCTGCTGTTCACCAACGCGGGGATGAACCAGTTCAAGGACGTCTTCCTGGGCCGCGAGAAGCGCGATTACCTGCGCGCCGCCACCTCCCAGAAGTGCATGCGCGTCAGCGGCAAGCACAACGACCTCGACAACGTCGGTCCTTCGCTCCGGCATCACACCTTCTTCGAGATGCTCGGCAACTTCTCGTTCGGCGACTACTTCAAGCAGGACGCCATCGAGCTGGCGTGGAACCTGCTGACCAAGGTGTGGGGTCTCGATCCGTCGAAGCTCTACGTCACCGTCTTCAAGGGCGAAAAAGGCATCCCGCGCGACGACGAAGGCTACAAGCGCTGGCTCGACTTCGTGCCGGCCGATCACATCGGCGAACTGGGCATGGCGGACAACTTCTGGGCCATGGGTGATACGGGGCCGTGCGGCCGCTGCTCGGAGATCTACGTCGACCGCGGCGCCTCGGTGCCGGGCTCCGGCAACTTCGTGCAGGACGTGGAAGGCGGCAGCGAACGCTTCGTCGAGATCTGGAACAACGTGTTCATGGAATTCGAGCGCAACGACCAGGGCACGCTCACTCCCCTGCCGGCGCCGTCGATCGATACCGGCATGGGCCTCGAGCGCATCAGCGCCGTCATGCAGGGGACGATGTCGAATTACGACACGCCGCTGTTCATGCCGCTGCTCAATG
The DNA here is from genome assembly GCA_035553795.1 of Vicinamibacterales bacterium. Classification (GTDB taxonomy): domain Bacteria; phylum Acidobacteriota; class Vicinamibacteria; order Vicinamibacterales; family UBA2999; genus 12-FULL-67-14b. The sequence continues at coordinate 1,616 of DATMJU010000653.1, read as the reverse complement.
AGATCGGCAAGCTGTCGGGCCACGCTTACTCGAAGACGAACTCGCCAACCGACATCTCGATGCGCGTCGTCGCCGATCACGCGCGCGCGTCCACGTTCCTGATCGCCGACGGCGTGGTGCCCTCAAACGAATGGCGCGGGTACGTGCTGCGCAAGATCATGCGCCGCGCGATGCGCCATGGCCGCAAGCTGGGTATGCACGAGCCCTTCCTGCACTCGCTCGTCGACGTGCTGGTGAAAGAAATGGGCGAAGCCTACCCGGAACTGACGGCCGGCCGCGACACGATCTCGCAGGTGATCCGCTCGGAAGAAGAGCGATTTGACGCGGTGCTGACCGGCGGATTGCCGCGCCTCGAGGAAGTACTCGAGCGCGCCGCCAAGTCAGACAAGGTTGTGCCCGGCGACGAGGCGTTCAAGCTGTACGACAGCTACGGATTGCCGCGCGACTTCATCGAGGACCTGGCGAGCAACCAGGGCCTGCGATTCGACGCCGAAGGCTTTGAATCCGCGATGGAAGGCCAGAAAGCCAAGGCCAGGGCGGGCAGCTCCTTCGAAGGCAAGAAGGGTGAGGCATTCGAGTTCGCGTCCGACCAGGAGCGCCAGGCGATGCAGGGCGCCGGTGACGTGTTCGAGGGCTACACCGAAACCGATCTGCGCGGCGTTCCGGTGCTGGCGCTCTTCGACGCCAACAAGAAGTCAGTGGACGCCATTGAAGAGGGCCAGTCCGGCTACGCCGTGCTCGCCCGCACGCCGTTCTACGTCGAGTCGGGCGGACAGGTCTCCGACCAGGGCTGGATCGAAACCGCCGGCGGCCGCGCCCGCGTGTCCGGCGTGGTCAAGCTCGGGCCCGGGCTGCCGCGCGCGCACCGGATCGAAAAGGCCGAGAGCGCGATCGTGTCGCGCGACATCGTGGCGGCGAAGATCGACGTCGACAAGCGCGAAGCGACACGCCGCAATCACACCGCGACGCACTTGCTTCACGCGGCGCTCCGCAAGGTGCTCGGCCCGCACGTCAAACAGGCCGGCTCGCTGGTCGCACCCGATCGTCTGCGTTTCGACTTCGTGCACTTCTCCGCCGTGTCGGCCGAACAGCTCGCGGAGATCGAGCGCATCGTCGCGGAGGCGATCCTCAAGAACGAGCCGGTGAATACCAGCGTGCGCAACACGCAGGAAGCGATCGCCGCGGGCGCGATGGCGCTGTTCGGGGAGAAGTACGGCGACAAGGTCCGCGTGGTGCAGATCGGCGACGGGTCGTTCAGCACTGAGCTGTGCGGCGGCACCCACGTGCGCGCCACCGGCGACATCGGCTGCTGCTTCATCACCGAAGAGTCCGGCGTCGCGGCCGGCGTGCGCCGCATTGAAGCGGTCACGGGGCTGGGCGCGTACGAATACGCGCGCAAGTCGATCGACGAACTCGATGACGCGCTCGCGGAGACCGGCGCGAAGCCCGGGGAGCTCGGCGCGTGGATCAGCGGGCACCAGACACTGCTGAGCAAGGCTCAAAAAGAGATTCAGCAGCTCAAGACGAAGATTGCCCTCGGTGGCGGCACCAGCGCCGCCGGCGGAGGGGCATCCGCGGACGATGCCCTGCAGATCGGCGAATCGACGCTAATTGCG
>DATMJU010000652.1:0-3747 GCA_035553795.1 Vicinamibacterales bacterium | reverse complement strand
TCATCGCGGAATGCAAGCGCCGCTCCCCATCGAGAGGTGTGTTGCGGGCCGCCTACGATCCCGTCAGCATCGCCACCGGCTATGAGGGCGGCGGTGCCGCGGCGATCTCAGTGCTGACGGAGCCAGGATTCTTTGATGGCGCCCTGGCGCACCTCGAAGCGGTGCGCCGCGCGGTGACTATCCCGCTTTTGCGCAAAGACTTCATGGTCGACGAGTACCAGATGCTCGAGGCGCGCGCAGCCGGCGCCGATGCGATCCTGCTGATCGTGGCGGCGCTCGACGATCGCTCGCTGAAGGCGCTTGCGCGTGCCGCCGCTGACCTCGGCATGGCCGCCCTGGTGGAGGTTCACGGCACCGAGGAATGTGCGCGCGCCATCGACGCGGGGGCGACGATCATCGGCGTCAACAACCGGAACTTGCGGACGCTCGAAGTCGATCTCAACGCATCGCACGAAGTTGCGGCGATGCTGCCGGCGGGCGTCCTCGGCATCAGCGAGAGCGGGCTGAAGACGCAGGCGGATCTGCAGACGATGAAGCGCCTCGGCTACCAGGCCTTTCTGATGGGCGAGCGCTTCATGATCGAGCCCGATCCCGGCGCCGCGCTCGCCGGCTTGATTGGTTCTCTCGAGGCGGTGAACACGTGACGGCGGTCAAGATCTGCGGCATCACGCGCCCTGAGGACGCCGCTGCCGCCGTCGAGTACGGCGCGTCGTACATCGGCTTCGTGCTGTGGCCTAACAGCCCCCGCGCCGCCACCCTCCACATCGTCAGTCGCATCGCGCCCGCGCTGCCTGATCACGTCACGCCAGTCGGGGTGTTCGTCAATCCGAGCATCGACGACATCAGCGCCGCGGCGGATGCGGGAATCAAGGCTGCGCAGGTGCATGCGGTGGCTGCGGGTGTGTCCCTGAAGGGTGCGCGCGTGCCGATCATTCCCGCGGTGCATCTGTCATGGAACGGTATCGAGCCGGATGTCGACGATGAGCTCATCCTGCTTGATGCGCACGATCCGGTGAAGCACGGCGGGACCGGGAAGAAGGTTGACTGGGTACGCGCCGCCGTCGTCGCACAGTCGCGCCGCGTGATTCTTGCGGGCGGGTTGACGCCGGACAACGTCGCAGAGGCCATTCAAACCGTGCAACCGTTCGCGGTTGACGTTGCGTCCGGCGTCGAAGCCGCCCCGGGCGTCAAGGATCCAATGAAACTGAAGTTGTTCATCGCTAATGCCTTAGGCGCCCAAGGCACCTTGGGCACGCAAGGCACAAAGGACGGTCATGCAGGCACCCTATAGTTGGTTCGGCCGGCGCGATCCGGACGCGCGCGGTTACTACGGCGCGTTCGGTGGGCGCTTCGTGCCCGAAACCCTCGTGGCGCCGATCGAGGCGCTCGAAGCGGAGTATCTGAAGGCGCGGCAGGATCCGTCGTTCGGCGCGGAACTCTCGCGCCTGCTGCATCACTACGTGGGGCGTCCGACGGCGTTGTGGGAAGCCTCGCGCCTCGCCGCAGCCACCGGCGCAGGCCGGGTGTTCCTGAAGCGCGAAGACCTCACGCACACGGGCGCCCACAAGATCAACAACGCGCTCGGCCAGGCCTTGCTCGCCAGGCGCATGGGCAAGACGCGCATCGTCGCGGAGACCGGTGCCGGCCAGCACGGTGTGGCAAGCGCCACCGCATGCGCGCTGCTTGGTCTCGAGTGCGTCGTCTACATGGGCACGGAGGACATGCGCCGCCAGGCCCTCAACGTATTCCGCATGCGCCTGCTCGGTGCGCGGGTCGAAGGGGTCGATTCCGGCGCGCGCACGCTGAAGGATGCGATCAACGAAGCGATGCGCGATTGGGTCGCGAGGCCGTCCGATACGCATTACCTGCTTGGCTCGGCGCTCGGTCCGCATCCGTATCCGTTAATGGTCCGCGAGTTTCAATCGGTGATCGGGCGCGAGGCGCGACAGCAGATCCTCGAGCAGGCCGGACGCCTGCCGACCGCAGTGATCGCGTGTGTCGGCGGCGGCAGCAACGCCATCGGCATCTTCGACGCGTTCATCAACGACAAGGACGTACGCCTGATCGGCGTTGAAGCCGGCGGCGAAGGCATCCGCCCCGGCCGGCACGCAGCGCGGTTTGCCGGCGGAGCGGCGGGCGTCCTGCAGGGCACACGCACTTTTGTGCTGCAGGACGGCGACGGCAACATCGAGCTGACGCATTCGGTGTCAGCAGGCCTGGACTATGCGGCTATCGGGCCCGAGCACGCGTGGCTCCAGGAAACCGGCCGCGCCGAATACGCATACGCGACGGATGATGAAGCGCTCGAGGCGTTCCAGGAGTTGGCAAGACTCGAAGGAATTCTTCCCGCGCTCGAGTCGTCTCATGCGATCGCGCACGTGCGCAAGGCCGCGCACCAGTTTGGCAAAGACGCCGTGCTGCTCGTGAACCTGTCAGGCCGCGGCGACAAGGACGTGACCAGCGTGCAAGAGATTCTCAACCGGACCCAAGGTCACGACTCGCAGAGGAGCAGCTAGTGTCGCGGATTGACGAGCGTTTTGCACAACTGCGCAAGGCGGGGAAGGGCGGGCTGGTGACATACATCACCGCCGGCGATCCAGACCTGCAGCGATCGGCCGACATCATCACGCGGCTCGATCGCGCGGGCGCCGATGTGCTCGAGATCGGCGTGCCGTTCTCAGATCCTCTTGCCGACGGTCCGGTGATCCAGCGCGCCACCGAGCGGGCCCTGGCTGCCGGCGCGACGCTAACCGGCGTACTCGCCATGCTGAAGGCGATCCGCCCAACGATTTCGGCCCCGATCGTCATCTTCAGCTACGCCAATCCGATACTGCGGATGGGTTTGGACAGCTTCGTGGCCCAGGCGAAGGCGGCGGGCGTGGACGGCGTGCTGACGCTGGATCTGCCACCCGAGGAAGGCGAGACCTTCCGCACTGCCTTCACGGGAGCCGGGATTGATACAATTTTCCTGCTGAGTCCAACGACGACGGTGGAACGGATTCGACGGGCGTCCGAGCTGGGAAGCGGCTTTCTGTATGGCATCTCGCGGCTTGGCGTGACCGGTGTGCGCGATTCCGTGGACGATTCGGCGCGCGAGCTGGCGACGCGCGTCAAGGCGGAGACCAGGCTGCCGCTGGCGCTCGGCTTCGGCATCTCGCGGCCGGAGCACGTGCGCACTATTTGCCAATGGGCCGATGCGGCCGTGGTTGGCAGCGCGCTCGTGAAGGTAATCGCGGAACATGGACAGGCGCCGGGCCTGCTCGACGAGGTCGAACGATACGTGCGATGGCTGCGGAACTGAACCTGGAGCAACTCCGCGAGGAGATCGACAAGATCGACGAGGTGATCGTGCGCCTGCTGGACAGCCGCGCGCGGTGCGCCTACACGGTCGGCCGGTTGAAGCACCAACTCGGCCGCCCGATCTACGAGCCGGCACGCGAGGCGGCGGTGATCGCCCACGTGCGGCAGGTGAACGAGTCACTCGGCGGCCCGCTGGATGGTGACGCCGTGGCGCGCCTGTACGAACGCATCATGGACGAGGCTCGCCGCATCCAGCGCCTCGAAGCGGAACGCGACGCCAGGGAAGTGGCGGCGAAACAACAGTCGGACGAAACCCGTACGAACAAAGAAAGCGTAGAGAACTAAACATGGTTGTCGTGATGAAGGAGCGGGCCAGCGATACCGAAGTCGAAGCGGTCATCGCCCAGCTGGTCGAATTCGGAATGGACGTGCACCGCTCAACCGGTG
>DATMJU010000651.1:0-6900 GCA_035553795.1 Vicinamibacterales bacterium | reverse complement strand
CCGATGAACGGCCGCGGGTCGCTGCCGCCCGCGAAGATCGGCACGAGCAGCGCCGCGTTCATCCCCGCCAGCCACATGCGGTCCGCCGCCGGAATCCGCGCCACCGGAGACTGTTCGTCGTCCAGGAACACTTCGAGCGGTTTGTCGGACCAGCGCAGCAGGGTGGTGACGCCGCTGTCGGCCTGCAGCGGCGCCGCCTCGATGCGCAGTGCGGAGACGGGGTCGAAGCGCCCGAGTGGATTGCTCGCTGTCGGCGAGTCGGATGCGGCGAGCACGGCGATGCACTCGGGGTGCAGCGCCGAGTCGATCTGCGTCACGACCATCGCCACGAGGTCGCGCGGATCCGCTTCGTACGAAACACGGCCCGCGAGCGACACCAGGATCTCGCGCGCGTCGTACTCATCGCGGAAGAACCGCTGATCGAGCCACCGCTGCGCCGCGTCGCGATACTTCAGGCCGAGAGCCAGCATCGCCAGGAAGAACAGATAGAAGAGCGGACGCCCCGAGATGATCATCGCCAGCGACTGATCGCGCTGCTGCACCAGGGAGGCCACGAGCGCGATGACCGGCAATGCGACCAGCGCGGTGAGCGTGCGGCGCGCGAATGCGTACTGCAGGCCGCGCCGGAGGACGGTGCGCGGGCTGAACACGTGCTTGACCGCGACGGCGTAGGGGAGGCCGAACGCCGGCAGCAGCACGATCGCCTGGAGCAGCGCTTCGATCGGCCACGGCAGTTCGATCGGCATGCCGAGCAGTCCGAACACGATCGGGATGCCGGTCTTCAGCGCATACGCGAACACCGCCGGCACGCCGGTATAGACGACGATCTGGATGCGGCGGCGCTCGTCGGCATCGAGGTTGATGCGATAGCGCGAGATGCCCTCGATGACGATCAACACGTTCGCGGCGAGCGGAATCGCAAACGCGGCGTCGTACGCCCACCCGTTCATGGCGATCCAGCCAAGCGCCGGCAGCGCGGCATCCATGCCGCTGAGGAACGACGCCGTCACGATGCCGATCACCAGCATCGGCAGCGCCGCGGCGATCACCGCCGGCACGATCCACTTGTGGCGATCGAGAATCTCCGCGCGATGCGGGAAGTAGAGGACGGCCAGCCCGATGATGGGAAACGAGAAGCCGGTGATTAGCCAATTGAAGTAGAGCAGCAGCGGGCCGATCAGCGGAACGGCCGCTTCGGCGCCAAGCAGGGGGCCGCTGTTGGCGATGGCCGTCACGATGAGCGCCAGCGTCATCAGCGTCGCGGTCGTCCCGTGCGCGCCGAGGCCAATCAGGACGCCCGCGCCGATCAGAAAAGCGGAGGTTTGCAGCAGCACGCCCAGGTGTTGGCGCAGCCACGCGCTCCACGGCGCATCGGCCGCGGCCCAGATCGCGGGGCGTTCCAGCGTGAGCGTGCTCGACTCCGCGCCACGCGTCACGTTCAGTTGAACGGTCTCTCCCGGCAGCTTTTGGTGTTCATCCCGCCAGAGGCGCAGAGCGTCGGCCGGATCCTGGGGAAGCTCGCGGATCGCGTCGCCGGCGCGAAAACCGGCGCGTTCGGCCGGGCCGCCTGGCCATACTGACGTGACGCTGATGGTGTCTCCGAGGGCATTGCCGAGATTTGGAGGGCGAATGACCTGAACGGGGCGAGGGGCGGCGAGCGTTCCCATCACGCCGTCGCCCGATAGCGCCAGACCTGCTCCGGCTGGCCACAAATACGGACGTAGGGCGAACGCCTGAAGTCCCAATGTGACCAGAGAAACGGCCAGCACCGCTCCGATCAGCAGCCGTTCCGACGACAGGCGCATACGCAAGGGATTGTAGTGCGTGTGATATCCTTCACAAGCGCTCCGAATACCGGCGCATGACATACTTTCTAGAGCGAATTACTAGGAAAAGCTGACACATGTTGGGCTGGGGCGGAATCCTTCTTCTAGCGGTCATCGCGATCGGCTTTGGTGTCGTCTCGGTCGTGATTTCGCGTTTCCTGGGCCCTCGCAATCCCACCCCGGAAAAGCTCGCGGCCTACGAGTGCGGCATGCCGCCCGTTGGCGACGCGCGCGAGCGGCAATCGGTGAAGTTCTACCTGATTGCGATGATCTTCCTGCTGTTCGATATCGAAGTCGCCTTCCTCTATCCGTGGGCGATGTCGATGCGGCAGTTGGGATGGCCGGGACTGATTCAGATCACCGTCTTCTTCCTGATCCTCGTCGTGGGCTACGTCTACATCTGGCGCAAAGGTGTGCTGGATTGGGGCCCCGAACACGATCCGGACTACAAGCACGCGCCAAAACCCGGCCCCGCCGTGGTGAAGAGATACCGATATGGGACTCGAAACTGATTACGAAATTCCCGTCCTGACGACGTCCGCTGAATTCATGATTCAGTGGGCGCGCCGCTCGGCCATTTGGCCGGTCGCGTTCGGCCTGGCGTGCTGCGCGATCGAAATGATGGCGACGGGCGCAGGCCGTTACGACATGGCGCGCTTTGGCGCCGAGGTGTTCCGCGGATCGCCGCGGCAAGCTGACCTGATGATCATCGCGGGCAGGTTGTCGCGGAAAATGGCGCCGGCCATGCGCCGCATCTACGACCAGATGCCCGAGCCCAAGTGGGTCATCTCGATGGGCGCCTGCGCGTCCTGCGGCGGCGTGTTCGACAACTACGCGATCGTGCAGGGCGCCGATCAGGTCGTCCCGGTTGACGTCTACATTCCCGGCTGCCCGCCGCGCCCCGAAGCGCTGATTTACGGCATCGTCCAACTGCAGAAGAAGATCGCCGCTTCGAAGCTCGATCAGAGCCCGAAAGTTCGCATCGCATGACCGCAGAAGACATCATTGCCGCGATCGCGCCGGCGGTGCCCGGCGCGTCGTACGAGGCGCTCGTCTCGAGTGATGCCGCCGTGACGCCGACGATTCTCGTGCCGCGGGAATTCATCGTCGCCACGTGCCAGGCGCTGCAGGGCCCCGGGCTCGAGTACGTCGCGTTCTCGGACGTGACCGCGGTGGACTATCACCCGAATCGACTGCCGCGCTACGACCTGGTGTATCACCTGGTCTCGCCGCATCGCCGCGCGCGCGTCCGCTTGAAGGTGCGCATCAACGCGCAGGAAGCGATCGACACGCTGACCACGCTGTATCCCGGCGCCGGCTGGCCCGAGCGCGAGGTCTACGACCTGTTCGGCATCGTGTTCGACGGGCACACGGACCTGCGCCGGTTGATGATGCCGGACGACTGGGAAGGCCACCCGCTTCGCAAGGACTACGCGGTGCAGTTGCGGAAGGACGCGCAGACCTACATGCCGCTGCAGGTGACCGAGGAAGAGTTCAGGGCGAACCTCGAGCGCGATCGGTACCAGCGCGGCTCGGCGAAGCCGAAGTAACGGATGGCGGACGATCGCGCGGTCCATGTTGTACGCGCGCTGAAGGAAGCGGCGGCCGCGCACGAGCGCATGGCCGCCCACGCCGCCCCGGTCGTGGCGGTGGCTGAGGCGATTACGAAGGCGCTGAAGCAGGGTGGGTCGGTGCTGGTGTTCGGCAACGGCGGCAGCGCGGCTGACGCGCAGCACTTCGCGGCGGAGTTGCTCGGGCGCTTCGAGAGGGAACGCAAGGCGTACCCGGCGGTGGCGTTGACCACCGACACGAGCGCGCTGACCGCGATTGGCAACGACTACGGGTTCGAGCGCGTGTTCGCGCGGCAACTCGAGGCGTTGGGCAGGAAGGGCGACGTGGCGATCGGCATCACGACGAGCGGCAACTCGCCGAACGTGCTGCGGGCGCTCGAGACCGCCAACGAACGTGGCTTGACGACCGTGGCCCTGACCGGCCAGGGCGGCAAGGCCGGATCGCTCGCGACGCACCACATCGCGGTGCACGAAGAGCGGACGGCGCGGGTGCAGGAAGTTCATGCAACGGTGTTGCATGTGATTTGTGAGCTGGTGGAGAGGGAACTGTAACGTGGCCGATCTACGCACCGAGACGATGACCGTCAACATGGGGCCTCAGCACCCCAGCACGCACGGCGTGCTGCGGCTGGTGATGGAGCTCGATGGCGAGACCGTCGTGTCCGTGTCGCCCACCGTTGGCTACCTGCACACCGGCATCGAGAAGACGGCCGAACAGAAGAAGTGGCAGCAGGTCATCCCGCTCGTCGAGCGCATGGATTACCTCGGCGCCCAGTCGAACAGCCTGGCGTTCTGCCTGTCGGTCGAGAAGATGCTCGGCATCACCGAGAAGATGCCGCAGCGCGTCAACGACATCCGCGTGCTGATCGCCGAACTGCAGCGCATCAGCAGCCACCTGGTGTGGTTCGGCACCCACGCGATGGAAATCGGCGCCATCACCGGCCTGCTCTACGCGCTCCGCGAGCGCGAGCAGATCATGAACCTCAACGAGCTGATGGCCGGCTTCCGGTTCTTCCCGAGCTACATCCGCGTCGGCGGCTTGCGCGAGGACCTGCCGCGCGGCTTCCGCGCCGCGGTCAAGGACTTCATCGATCGCTTCCCGGGCAAGCTCGATGAATACGAGACGCTGATCACCAAGAACCCGATCTGGCTCGATCGCACGCGCGGCGTCGGCGTGATTTCGTACGAAGACTGCTGCAAGTGGGGCCTGTTCGGCCCCATCGCGCGCGCCGCCGGCGGCGACTACGACGTGCGCCGCGCCTTCCCGTACATCGGCTACGACACGTATGACTTCGACGTCATCGGCGCGTCGAACGGCGACGTCTACGATCGCTACCTGACGCGCGTCGCCGAAATGCGCGAGAGCGCGAAGATCATCCAGCAGGCGCTGGAGCGCATCCCCGACTACGGGCCGTGGGCCGTGGACGACAAGCGTATCGTTCCGCCGCCCAAGGACCAGGTCTATACCGAGATGGAAGCGCTGATTCAGCACTTCCTGATTTACTCGCAGGGCTTCAAGGTGCCCGCCGGCGATGCCTACGTGCCGGTCGAAGGGCCGCGCGGCGAGCATGGCTGTTACGTCGTGTCCGACGGCACCAACCGTCCGTGGCGCGTGCACATGCGCGCGCCGGGACTGTTCGCCTGCCAGGCGCTGCACAAGTTCGTCGTCGGAGGCATGATCGCGGACGTGATCGCCGTGATCGGATCGCTCGACGTCGTGATGGGAGACGTGGATCGATGAGCTTTCATCCCACGATGCCGTACGGCACCGACCAGCACCACCGGTCGATGCGGGTGACGCTGCCGGAAGGGCAGGAGTTCACGTTCACCGACGGCAATCGTCAGAACTTCGAAGAATTCGCCTCGCACTACGCGCCGGAGAACCGCGTGTCTGCGGTGCTGCACGCGCTGTATCTGGTGCAGGACCAGCAGGGCTACATCAGCAACAACGCCGTGCGCCACGTCGCGCAGGTGATCGGCTGCACCACCGCCGACGTTGAGGACGTGGTCTCGTACTACGTGATGTTCCACCGCGCGCCCACCGGCAAGTACGTGCTGCAGGTGTGCACGACGCTGTCGTGCGCGCTGGCCGGCGCCGAACGGGTGATCGAGGAACTGCAGGACAAGCTGGGCATCAAGGTCGGCGAAACCGATCCGACCGGCATGTTCACCATCCAGCAGATGGAATGCCTCGGCGCGTGCGATCGCGCGCCGGTGATGATGGTCAACAACGATCACTGGCACGAGCAGCTCATGCCCGGGCAGGTGAGCGGCCTCGTCGATCGGATGAAGACCGACGGCATCAAGGCGCTCAACAACTGCCACCTCTGCGAAGCCCGCATCGCAGAGAGCTTGCCCGCCGAAGCCTCGGCGAAGGCGGGCGCCAAGACCACCACGCCGTCGAAGGCGAAGGCGCTGCCGAACTACGAGCCGGTCCTCACGCAGTTCGCCTTCACGCCGGGCGGAGCCGAGCTCGATCATTACGTCAAGCACCAGGCCGGTTACGAAGGACTGAAGAAGGCGCTCAAGATGACGCCCGACGCGGTCATCGAAGACGTCAAGAAATCCGGCCTCCGCGGCCGCGGCGGCGCCGGCTTCCCGACCGGGCTCAAGTGGCAGTTCGTCGACAAGAAGTCGCCGAAGCCGAAGTACATCGTCTGCAACGCGGACGAAAGCGAGCCGGGCACCTTCAAGGATCACCTCTTGATGGAGCGCAATCCTCACCTGTTGGTCGAGGGTTGCCTGATCGGCTGCTACGCGATTGGTTCGAAGGCCGCCTACATCTACATTCGCGGGGAGTTCTACCACCTGTTCCCGACGATGCAGAAGGCGATCGACGACGCGCGGAAGGCGGGGTTCCTCGGCAAGAACATCCTGGGCTCCGGCTTCGATTGCGAGGTCTACCTGCATCGCGGCGCCGGTGCCTACGAAGCCGGCGAGGAGACGGCGCTCCTCGAATCGCTCGAGGGCAAGCGCGCGCAGCCGCGTTTCAAGCCGCCATTCCCGGCCGTCGAAGGCGCGTGGAAGTGCCCAACCGCCGTGAACAACGTCGAGACGTTGTGCAACGTGCCGCTGGTCATGACGCGCGGCGCCGAGTGGTTTGCGGCGCTGGGTCCCGAAAAGAACGGCGGCCCGAAGTTGTTCTGCGTCAGCGGAGCGGTGAAGAACCCCGGCGTGTTCGAGGCGCCGATGAAGGTCACCCTCAAGGAGCTGATCTACGAATACGCGGGCGGTCCAAAGGACGGCCACACGATCAAGGCCGTCATTCCTGGTGGATCGTCGGTGCCGATTCTCATGCCCGACCAGCTCGATATTCCCGCGAGCTTCGACGACGTGGCCAAGGCCGGATCGCTGCTCGGTTCGGCGGCGATCATGGTGCTCGACGACACCACCGATATGGTGTGGCTGGCCGAGAACCTGCTGCATTTCTACCGTCACGAATCGTGCGGCAAGTGCACGCCCTGCCGCGAAGGCACCGACTGGCTCTATCGTCTGCTGCACCG
>DATMJU010000650.1:0-5249 GCA_035553795.1 Vicinamibacterales bacterium | reverse complement strand
GAGCGCGCCCAAAGTCTCGAGCATTTGCCGTTCGTCGTCTCTCGCCTTCCTCAGGCTCGGCAAGCAGAGGCGATCGCTGCGGGTCGTGTCGGCTCCGGCAAGACCAGACAGGATGGGCTGCGGGCCGATCTCGATCAGCGTGGTGCACGACAAACTGTCGAGCGTCTGCAGCGCGTCGTGGAACAGCACGGGCCGCCGGATGTGGCGAACCCAGTAGTCCGGATCGCACACTTCAACAGAGGCGACGCGGCCGGTCAGCGCCGACACGAACGTCATGTGCGGTTCGGCAAACGCGGTGGTTCGCGCGGTGCGGCGGAACGGTTCGAGAGTCGGATCGGTCAGCGGCGAATGGAACGCATGCGAAACGTTGAGGGCCTTGGTGCGAATGCCCTGCGACTTCAGCGCTTCGTCGATCTGCCCCAGCGCCGTCAACGCGCCGGCAATCACAATCTGCTCTGCCCCGTTCACCGCCGCGATCGACACCGTCGCGGAATGATTCGCGATCGCTGCTTCGACAGTGCGCCGGGCGGCAAACACCGACAACATCCCGCCTCCGGCCGGCAGCTTCGACAGCAGACGCGCGCGCTCGGCGATCAGGCGCAGGCCATCCTCGGCGCTAAACACACCAGCCACGGCAGCGGCGACATACTCACCAACGCTGTGCCCGGTCACCGCCTCCGGCTCGACACCCCACGACCGCCACAACTCTGCAAGCGCGTATTCGACAATGAACAGCGCCGGCTGCGTAAAGGCGGTGTCGTCCAGCGGAGACGCGCCATCGTTTGTCGCGTCGGCTGGATAGAGCAACGGCAACAAGGCGACGCCGAACTCGCGATCGAGAAGCGCACACAAGCGCTGGACCGTATCGCGGAACACCGGCTCGGATTCATACAGCCCGCGGCCCATGTTGGGATACTGCGAGCCCTGTCCTGTGAAGAGGAACGCGATCTTGCGCGGCTCGCCCGCAGTGGCCAGCGGCGCCCCAGCCGCGCACGCGGCCAGCAACGCGCGCAGCGACGCCACCGACTGTCCGACAAATAAATGCCGGTGCTCGAAGTGGCTGCGCGACAGCGCCGCTGTGGCGCACAAATCGGCGAGCCCATCTTCTGTGACAGAGGCGAGCCGCTCTTCATACTGGCCCGCCAGGGTGCGCAGCGCCGATTCCGAGCGCGCGGACAGCGCCAGTCCCTGCCACTTGCGTTGTGACAGGACAGGCCTGCGCGTCTCGACCGGCGCCGGCGTGAATTCCTCGACCACGACATGCGCGTTGGTGCCGCTGAAGCTGAACGAGCTGACACCCGCGATGCGGCTGCCCTGCTCGATAGTCCAGGGCGTCCGCTCGCTGACCACCTTGAGCGGCAGTGAGTCCCACGCGATGTGTGGGCTCGGCTGCGTGAAGTGCAGCGTCTTTGGCAACTCGCGCCGCTGCAGGCAGAGGATCGCCTTGATTAGGCTCGCGACGCCCGCCGCGGATTCGAGGTGGCCGATGTTGCTCTTGACCGAGCTAATCCACAGCGGACTGGTACGGCCGCCGAACACGCCGCCGAGCGCATCCGCTTCAATCGGATCGCCAAGCGCCGTGCCGGTGCCGTGCGTTTCAACGTAGCTGACATGCGATGGCTCGAGACCGGCGCTCTTCAACGCATCGCGGATCACCATCTGCTGCGCGGGCCCATTCGGAACCGTCAGCCCGCTCGATCGCCCGTCCTGGTTGACCGCCGATCCGCGGATCAGCGCAAGGATCGGATCGCCGGCGGCGATCGCCGACGACAATCGCTTGAGCACGACGATGCCGCAGCCTTCGGCGCGCACGTAGCCATTGGCGCGCGCGTCGAAGCTCTTGCAACGCCCATCAGGGGCCAGCATGTGTGCACGCGAGAAGTTGACCGACATGTCCGGCATCAACAGGTGGTTGACGCCGCCGGCCAGCGCCAGCTCGCTTTCGCCGGACCGCAGGCTCTGGCATGCCGCATGGAGCGCGACCAGTGACGACGAGCACGCCGTGTCGATGGAGACACACGGTCCCTTGAAACCGAAGAAGTACGACAGGCGCCCGGACGCGGAGCTGTGCGCGTTGCCGGTGCCCATATACGCATCGATGCGGCTCGCATCGTCCTGGCTGATATGGCGCAGGTAATCCGATCCGGAGATGCCGATGAAGACCCCGGTGCGCGAATCGAAATGATCGAGCGGCGCCAGGCCGGCGCGCTCCATCGCTTCCCAGCTGACTTCGAGCAGCATGCGCTGCTGCGGATCGAGGCTTTCGGCTTCGCGCGGAGAAATGTCGAAGAACGCGGCGTCGAACTGTTCACAGCCGGGCACGAAGCCGCCGAACCGTGTATGGATCTTCCCGGGCGCGCCCGCTTCGGCGCCGTACCACGCGTCGGCGTCCCAGCGATCGGCCGGCACCGGGCAAATGCCGTCGCGGCCCTCGCTCAACAGCTCGTAGAACGACTCAGGATCGGTGACACCGCCCGGAAAACGGCACGACATCCCTATCACGGCGATCGGTTCGCGTCGCTCCCGTTCGAGCGTCTTGATCCGCTCTTCCGCCCGTTGCAGCAGCGCGAGGGCGTCGCGCAGCAACTGGCTGTCGTTCCGCGAGTCACCCATGATCAGCTCGACCGATCCAACGTCTCTTTCAGCGAGGCCATCCGCGCCAGCAAGTCGTCCATGTCGTTGCCGGTTCCGGATGGCGGCACCGGCTGGCCGGGCGCGGCAACGGGCGCGGCGGCTTCAGGTTTGGTCTCGAGCACACCGGTCGCGAGGAAGCCGGTGAGCGTTTCGAGATTCGGATAGTGAAACGCGAGCGCGGCCGGCAGCGACTCGCCGAGCCCGGCCTGCAGGCGATTGCGCAACTCGAGCGTCGCGAGTGAGTCCATGCCGAGCGACGAGAAGCCGGCCCGGCGATCCGTGAGTTCGGTGGCGCTGACGCCCAGGATGGCGGCGACGCTTTCCTGCACGAACGAATCAAGCAGCGCGCGGCGGCGCCCTGCCGGCGCCGCGTTCAGGCGATCGCGGAACGATCGCCGTTGCGGCGTTTCAACCGTGGCGCTGCGTACCAGCGAGCGGAACAGCGGAAGGTCCTTGAACGCATCGGGCAGGCGCGACACGTCGATCGGCGAGACGCCGACCTGCACCGAGGTCGACCGCACGAACGTATCCAGGTGAGCAACCGCGCGCTCGGGCGAGAGCGTGCCGAAGCCATCGAGCTGGCGCCGACTGCCGGCGTCCATCCGCGCCGCGACGCCGATGCCATCCCAGATGCCCCAGTTGATGCTCAGGGCCGGAAGATCGCGCATCCGGCGGTACCACGCCAGGCCGTCGAGGAACGCATTCGCGGCCGCGTAGTTCGCCTGGCCAGGTGAACCGGCCACCGATGCCATCGAACTGCACAGCACGAAGAAGTCGAGCGCGAGGTGCTGCGTCTCCTGGTGCAAGTTCCAGGCGCCTTGCGTCTTCGGCTGCAGCACGCGCACGAACTGTTCGGGCCGCTGCCGCATCAAGATCGCATCGTCCAGCACGCCGGCAGCGTGGATCACGCCCTTCAGGGGTGATGCCTCGGTGCTGATGCGCGACACGAGGGCCGCGACCTGGTCAGCGTCGGTCACTTCCAGTGACTCGATGACGATGCGTGCGCCACGCTGCTTGAGGGCTTCGATCTCGTCGAGCGATCCGGAGCGTGCACCGCCGCGGCCGGTCAGGACGATCGTGCCGGCGCCGCGATCCGCCAGCCACCTCGCCACCTTCAATCCAACGCCGCCAACACCGCCGGTGATCAGGTAGGTCGCATCGCTGCGGATGCTGACCGGATCGGCCTGCGCGTCTACCGACGCGGGCGCGAGCCGCGCGACGTGACGGGCGCCGCCACGATACGCCACGCGGTTCTCGAACTGATCGGAGGCGAGGTTCGCCGCCGAAAGAACTTCATCAACCGCGTGCTCGAGCCCCTGCTCGGTCAACCAGCGATCGACGTCAACCTGCACGGTCTTCCACTCTGAATGCTCGAGTGACAACACCGTCGCCATGCCCCACAGCGCCGACTTGGCCGGGTCCACGGTGTTCACCGGATCGCCGACCGGTTGCGCACCGCGCGTGACCACGCACAATGACGGCCCGTTGGTCAGATCGAACTGCGCGCCGGCCTGTACGACGTTCAGCAGCCGCACGCAATCACGTTCGGCCAGCTCCGCCGGCGTATCCGCGGTGCCGGCGACCGACACGTAGAACACCGTATCGACGCGCTCGATGCCGCTCACCACCGTGGTCAGCAACTCGCGCACGTCCTCGATGCGATCGAGGTTCACAGAGAATTCGTGCGGCGATCGCCGCTCGGACACTTCGGCATGAACCGCAACGGTTGACGATACGCCCCAGTGATTGAGCCGCGCGACAACGCGGCGCGCCGCGGTATCCGAATCGGCAACCACCAGGTAACGCGCTCCCGCAATGCGCGCGGCATCCACCGGCACCGCATCGGCAGGCTTCCACTCAATCTGGTAACGGCCCGCAGACTTCGTCACGGGGCGCATCGCATCGCGGCTCGCCTGGCGCAACGTCAAGCCGGCGATACGCGCGAGCAGCTGGCCATCGGTGTCGAACAGATCGATGTCGACCTGGCGCACCTTAGAACCCGCCGCGTCGCGGCGCCGCACCTGGCACACCGCGCGCCGGCACGTCGTCGCCCGCACTTCAAGCCGATCGAATGACAGCGGCAGATGCACACCGCCCTCGGGAAGCGAGGCCACGGCCGCCTGCAACGCGCCATCGAGCAGGATCGGATGAATCGTGTATCCCGATACCTGGGGAATGTGATCCGGCACGCTGATCAGCGCCGAGGTCAGCGCCTCGCCGCGATGCAGCCACTCGACCGAGAGGAACGCCGGACCGAAGTCGGCGCCCCATTCGCGGCACTGCTGATACCACTGCTCTCCACTCGTCGCATCAGCAGGCCGCTGGAACATCGCGGCATCCGCCGAGCGGGTGAACGCAGGGACGCGCGCCGACAGCGTGCCCGACAGATGGAGCTGCCACTGCTCGTCGCCGCTGGAATCATCGAGCGCGAGCACGCGGAATGCCGCACCGGCGTCCTGCGGCTCGAGAATCAGCTGAACGGTACGGCGCTCACCGGCAGGAATCGTCAGCGCCTGGTGAATGGCCGCATTCTCAATCGTGACGGCGCGCGACTTGAAATGCGTTGTCGCCGCGGCGAGCACCATTTCGAGCGTCGCCGCTGCCGGCGTCACGAT
>DATMJU010000649.1:0-3596 GCA_035553795.1 Vicinamibacterales bacterium | reverse complement strand
GTGGGGCGCGCCCTGCTTGGCAGCACAGGCGCCGTGCTCATCTCTGCCGGCGCGCTCATCTCCACGGCAGGCTGCCTGAATGTCTCGATACTGGAAACGGGACAGACGTCCATGGCCACCGCCCGCGACGGCCTGTTCCCTGCCGCGTTCGCCCGCCTCTCGCCTCGCCGCTCACCAGTCTTCGCGAACACGATCGCCGGCGTGCTCGCCAGCCTCCTGCTGCTTCTGAGCTTCGATGCCACGCTGGTCGGCGCATGGACGTTCATCAGCCTGCTCGCCACTGTGACGATCGTGATTCCCTATGCCGCAGCGGCGCTTGCCAGCATCGCGCTGCAACGACGCGCAGGTGCATCACGCCCCAGGGAAACCGTCGTGGCTACTGTGGCATTCGCCACCTGCGTGTGGATTATTGTGAGTTCGGGTTTCGAGGCAGTGGGTTGGGGCGTGGCGCTGTTGCTCGCCGGATTGCCGGTTTACGCGGTACTCCGCCGCTCTAGTCCAGCCGCCGCCCCGTCTCCACCCACGGCTTCGGTATGAAGAGCTGCTCGAACAAGCGCACCGCGTAGCGATCCGTCATCCCGGCCACGAAGTCCTGCGCGGCCACGTCGATGCCCTCGGCTTCGACCGTCCGCAAATCCAGGAAGTCCTCGGGACGCTGGCGAATCTTTTCCCAGAGACCACCGAGAATTCCTGACGCCTTCGCGAACTCCGCTGTAGCGACATCATTCTCGTACACCGCATCGAACAGGTAGCTGCGAAGGCCAACGAGGGCGTTGAGCACCGGCTCGCTCATGCGGATCTCAGTGAGCCCGCCATCCAGTGACTGATGCACGACGTCTGTCACAAGCTTGCCGATTCGTTCGGACGATGAATGTCCGAGCAGCGCAACGGCGTCCTTCGGCAGGCTGCTTTCGCTGATGATGCCGGCACGCACCGCATCGTCGATGTCGTGATTCACGTAGGCGACGATGTCAGCGACCCTCGCCACCTGGCCTTCGATGGTGCTTGCGCGATGCTCGGGCGGCGCGCCGACCGGCATGCCGTGCTTGCCCTTCGAATGGCGGGCGATGCCGTCACGTACCTCCCACGTCAGGTTCAACCCCTGGCGATCGTGCTCGAGCACGTCGACAATGCGAAGGCTCTGCTCGTAGTGATTGAAGCCGCCGGAGACCAGGCTGCTAAGCACTCGCTCGCCGGCATGGCCGAACGGCGTGTGGCCAAGGTCGTGACCGAGGGCAATCGCTTCAGTCAACTCCTCGTGCAGGTGAAGGACCTTGGCGATGGTCCGCGCAATCTGCGCGACTTCGAGCGTATGCGTCAGGCGGGTGCGGTAGTGATCGCCAGTTGGCGAGAAGAACACCTGCGTCTTGTGCTTCAGGCGCCGAAAAGCCTTGGTGTGGATGATGCGGTCGCGATCGCGCTGGAACGCGGGCCTAATCGGATCCTCGGTTTCAGGACGGACACGGCCCTTGCTGTCGGCGCTCTTGGACGCCTGCGGCGCGAGGATGTCTTTCTCACGCTGCTCGAGTTGTTCGCGGATCGACGGCTTCATGCGCGATCCATTATCTCTCGCAGGAAGCTCGTCCCGTTGGCGAGTTCACCGACGCCAAAGTTCTCGGCCAGGGTCTGCCCCAGGTCCGCAAACGTCGAGCGCGTGCCCAGGTCCACTCCGGCCTTAACCCGCTGGCCGTAAGCAAGAAGCGGCACGTGCTCCCGTGAATGATCGGTGCTCGGCGTCGTTGGATCGTTGCCGTGATCGGCAGTGACGATCAACAGGTCGTCGGGGCGCAGCCGCGACACGATGCCCGGCAACCGGGCGTCGAACCGCTCCAGGTTCGCCGCATAGCCGGAGACGTCGTTGCGGTGCCCATAGACCGCATCGAAGTCCACCAGGTTGATGAAGATCAGGCCGCGCTCCTGCGTGCCCAACAGGGCCTCAACGCGATCGACGCCGTCGGAGTCACTCTTGGTCGGATGCGAGGACGAGATCCCCTGCCCGGCAAAGAGATCTGACACCTTGCCAACCGACGTGACGGCATGACCCGCTACAACCATCCGGTCGAGCAGCGTCTCCGCAATGGGAGGCATCGCGTAGTCATGGCGATTCGAGGTGCGCTGAAACGACCCTGGCAACCCGATGAACGGCCGCGCGATGACGCGACCGAGCCCCAGGCCTTTCACGGTCAGCTCGTAGGCCACTTCGCACCACTCGTAGAGCTGTGGCACTGGGACGATGCCCTCGTGCGCGGCGATCTGAAACACGCTGTCCGCCGACGTGTAGACGATCGGGAAGCCCGTTTCCATGTGACGCGGGCCAAGCTCGTCGATGATGGTCGTCCCCGAGGCGACGACGTTGCCGATCGACTGGCGGCCAATGCGGCGTTCGAACGCCGCAATCAGTTCAGGCGGGAAACCGGTGGGATATGTCGGGAACGCGCGTTCGAGCACGACCCCCATCAGCTCCCAGTGCCCCGTCACCGAATCCTTCCCCTTGGATCGCTCCGCCATGCGGCCGAACGCGCCGGTCGGCGCGGCAGCCGCCGGTCCGGCGAGCTTCACAAGGCGAGACATCCCCATGGATGCCAGGTTCGGAATTTTCAGGGGAACGGCAGCGGCGATGTTGCCGAGGGTGTTGCTGCCTTGGTCCTCATACAGCGCGGCATCGGGCAATTCGCCGATGCCGACACTGTCGAGGACGATGACGATGGCTCGTGAGAACAGAGAGTCTGCGCTTTCTGTGCCTTCTGCGGCCGTCAGGGGTGGTGCGACGAGAAGTAGTTCGGGACGCTGCGCGGCGTGCGAATCGTCGCGATGGCGTGCTTGAAGATCAGGTGATCCATGCCTGCGTGCTCGACGATGAGCGCAAAACGATCGAAATTCTTGATGCGGGCTTCGAACTCGCGGCCGTCCAGCAGGTGGACGGTGACTGGCAACTTCTCACGCCGCGCGTAGTTCAGGAAGACGTCCTGGATGTTCGGCGCGCCGGTCTTGGCTTCAGGTATCGGCGACATGACTATCCGTCCTTACAACAGGTCCCGCGCGGTCAGCTCCCGAATCACGCTGTCCTGCACTTCGGCGTTAGTGCCGGGACCGTCAAACCAGACAAGGTTAGGCTCTTTTCTGAACCAGATCAACTGCCGCCGCGCGTATTTTCTGTTCTCTTGCGCAATAAGTGCACGCGTTGACGCTTCGTCTCTAACCCCTTTGAGGTAGTCCATGGCCTGGCGGTAGACCAACCCGCCGAACGGCCGCGCCTCGGGAGGCACACCGGACGCAAGCAGCGCGCGAATCTCGTCCATCAGCCCGGCGTCGAACTGTTCGTCCACGCGCTTGGCCAGGCGCTCGGCCAGCCAGGGCGCCGGCATCCGCAGCGCGACCGCCCCAATCCGCACATCCGGCGGCAACGGGGACACGGTCTCGTCGAAGTGCGCGGTCAGCGGCTTGCCGGTTTGAAAGTAGACCTCGAGGGCGCGGACGAGGCGCTTCAGGTCGCGTCGCTGGATACGCGCGCCCGACTCCGGATCGACCCGCGACACCATGCGGTGCAAGGACTCGACGCCCCTCCTGGCCGCAACGCGCTCCAGGCGCGCCCGGAG